>JBIPNA010000302.1:0-4694 GCA_044375665.1 Catalimonadaceae bacterium | reverse complement strand
CCGCTTCGGAAACGGGTTTTGATGAGATTCGATCGGTTTGGTGCAGGATTTCTGGTAAAGACGGTGGTAAGACCCCAGACAACCTTCCATCCGTGAGGGATTGAAGGGGTTTAGTGCCCGGGCCGGAAATTGGGATGATGAAAAACAGTCGGTGCACCACCGGCACGGGTACCGAAGCGATAGCGGAGCCCCGCAAAGCCCGACGGCGACCTTAAGGGAGCCGGCACGGCCAACAAAAAACCGGGCCCTTTTTGGGAGCCCGGTTTAATGTACCAAAACCTTGAAGCCTACTTTACCATAAAGCGAACTGTTTGCATTTCGCCAGGAAGTCCTTGCTGGCGGAGCAGGTAAATGCCCCTGGCCAAACCTTTGGAACTGAAATGAGCCCTACCCTCTGCAATCTTTCCATTCAGGAGGGTTTGGCCCAATGGAGAAACCACTTGATAAGAACCAGATGTGGCCGAAACGCTTTGGATTGCCCAGGTTCCGGGCTCTGTTTCGAAAACCCGGATTGCCTGATTCGTTGCCAGTGGCTTTTCATTGCTCAACACGATGTTTCGGTTGGAAAGGCAACCGGAAAACGACTGATCGGCTACCACCGGATCGGGAAGTGAGGCCTTGAACAGCCAGGAGCCAAAGCAGCCCGCAACATGGCCGTTCTGCCATTTCAGAGTGTGGATGGTGTTCAAAACATGTTCAGCAAAAAGGCTGGATGAAGTACCAAGATTTCCAAGGGGAACGGTGTGGATGACACTGCCATTTCGATCCACCATCCGTATTTCCGGCATGGTGTCTGTACCAAAAATTAAGTTGTCGTTTTTCAAAATGACCCAGCTGCCATTGGGGCTTACCTCGTTCTCACCAAAGTTTGAAAAATCAAGCAATGCCACTTTTTTCATACAACCCGGTTCTGCCATCCTGACCATGATGGTTCGGGTATTTGTTTGAATTGGGATATCAAGTGTGTCGGTATTCATGATCAGTTTCCAATCCGGAAAGGTCGGGGCAATCGGGTCGACCGTAAACAGGGCGGAAATTTGACCATCGGGCAGGACGCCAATGGAGTTGAAGGAAAATAAGTTGGTGGGAGGAGGATTGGTGGATTGTCCCTGAGCAAAAAAGGAAATGCTGTGGTGACTAACTGCGCTCAGGTCAGGATGGAGGACCGAGATTACATTTTTGCCATCCCCTCCGGACAACGGGCTGGAATAGCTGCAGAAAAGATGCCGTCCATCGGGCAAAGTGGACTGAGAAATCAACCAGCTGGAACTGCCTCCTGCAAATTGGGGTTGATAGGATAAGGCTGGTAGCCGGGCCCCATTTCCTGAAAACCGCAGCAGGGAGTACTTGCTCTCATCGTTCGAAATGTCGGGCATATACACCAATGCTTCAATGGTTCCATTTTGGATCTGGAGGCTTTTCACTCGTGGGGTATTGAGGTTGCTCAATGGTTTTTCAGAATGGCCCCAGAGGAGTGAACCTGAAGGGGCGATTTTTACAACAACCACTTTGATTTTATTACCTTCAGGAGCATTTGAATTAAAAGGAACTCCATCAAACATCAGGGTGTCGCCCATGTAAATGCCTGCCATTACGAGGTTTCCCTGGTTGTCGAAAACAAGTTTATCGCCCGATAAAAAGTTGGAGAAGAAACCTGCACCTGGTTGGGATACATCAAATGCCGGAGCAGAAGTAATGGTTTTTGCCCATGCCAGGGAACCATTGCTTTCGTGACAGGCAACAAACAGGCTGGTGGGTACTTCAGGGGGATTTACAAAAGTCGGGTCGGAATAGTGCGCTTTGAATCCCACAGAATCGGCCTTGAGGACCGTGTTTCCAATTTTCGCACGGAAACCATGAAAGTATCCGGTAGAATAGATGCGACCATCCGGACCCTGGGCTGTCCCCTTAAATTCGGCAGACGGTCCGGATGCAGAGACGGAACTTGAAATGCTGGTTTTCCAATCGAGGCTTTGCGCAGAAAGGAAAAGGGGCAAAAACGCGGAGATCGTAATAATGCTCAGGAAAATCTTTTTCATAATTGGCTTGGTCTTGAATCTTCAAGAAAAGAATTTTCTTTGAAATGAAAAAGCATTTCCGTAAGGGATTGAAGGGGTTTAGTGCCCGGGCCGGAAACAGGGATCAAATAAACAGATGTTGGGCATCCGGCACGGGTACCGAAGCGATAGCGGAGCCCCGCAAAGCCCGACGGCGACCTTGAGGGAGCCGGCACGGCCAACAAAAAACCGGGCCCCATTGGGAAACCCGGTTGCAGAATTTCAAACCTGGAAGGTATGGGTTGCTATACGGAGGCGATGGTATTGTCGAGCACATCCATGACCTCGCGTACTTTGCCACGACTTACTTCAAGGAGGGCTTTTTCGTCGGCATTGAGCTGAAGTTCAATCACTTTCTCGATGCCGTTTTTACCCAGCACAACCGGTACGCCGAGGTAGCAATCTTTGATGCCGTACTCGCCCTGGAGTTCGATGCAAACGGGAAAAATGCGTTTCTGGTCGCGGACAATGGACTCTACCATCTGGGCCGCAGCCGATCCGGGTGCATACCATGCGGAGGTGCCCATGAGCTTCACCAGTTCGCCACCGCCGTTGATGGTGCGGTCTACGATGGCATTGAGTTTGTCTTTGTTGATGAGCTCGGTGACCGGAATGCCGCTTACCGTGGTGTAGCGGGGCAGGGGCACCATGGTATCGCCGTGGCCACCAAGGAGCATGGCCTGGATGTCTTTGGGCGAACAGTTGAGGGCTTCGGCCAGAAAGGCACGGTAGCGGGCAGTGTCGAGAATACCGGCCATACCCATGACCCGGTTGCGGGGCCATTTGCTGGTGACGTGGGCGCAATAGGTCATCACATCCAATGGGTTGGAAACAATGACCAGGATGGCGTTGGGCGAATATTTAATGATGTTTTCGGTAACGCTTTTTACGATTCCGGCATTGATGCCGATCAAATCGTCGCGGCTCATGCCCGGCTTGCGGGGAAGTCCGGAAGTGATAACGACCACGTCGGAATTGGCGGTGCGGGTATAATCGTTGGTGACGCCTACGGTGCGGCTGTCGTAGAGGTCGATGGGGGCCTTTTGCCAGATGTCGAGGGCTTTGCCTTCTGCAAATCCTTCTTTGATGTCGAGTAGTACGATTTCATTGGCTATTTCCTTGTACGCCAGAACATCGGCACAGGTGGCACCCACATTCCCGGCGCCTACAACGGTTACTTTCATGGTGTTGGTATTTTCTTTTTTAACTGGCCGCAAAAATAAGGCTTTCCGGTTCCGATTGCTGATTTCAGTGAATTAATTTTTCCGGGCTTAGCTGCGAAGGAACATGTTGAAAATCAAGCCCATAAGCGATTCCCTCCTTTTTTCCGGGTATCGGCACCCTAAAGGGAATCGGGGATAGAAAGCCCCCTGGGAAACTTTGCTTGGAAAGGGTCTGGGTTCGCATGTTTCTTTGCAGGGTAATGGGTATCCAACAGGGGATAAGGTTCCAGAGAATACGCCGGCGGCACAAATTGCTGGGTCTTTTGCGTTTGCTTCGGGTGCCCAATCTTTTGCTTTTGTGTCTGGGTCAGGTTTTGGTAGCCGGCAGACTTCTGGAAGCTGGCTGGTGGCGGGATGATGGCATGCTAAACAGGATGTTTTTTCTGATGGGCGCCACTTTGTTTTCTGCTGCCGGAGGCTACATCATAAACGACTACTACGACGTAAAGATCGACATCCTCAACAAACCGTCGCGGGTGGTGGTGGGCAAGCTTGTAAGTAGGAGAAAAGCCATGATTGCCCATTTGTTGCTGTTTTTTGGTGCTGTGGTTCTGGGTTTTATGGCCGGAAAGAAAATCATGTGGGTGGTTTTTTTCTGCTCTTCCTGGCTTTGGTTGTATTCGAACCGGCTGAAGCGTTTGCCTTTTATAGGAAACCTGTCGATAGCCTTGCTTACGGCTACGGCTTTGTATTTGCCGGGACTTTTGGTTGAGGCCAGAACGGGGTACCTCCTTCTCTTTGCGGCCTTTGCCTTCTGGTCGACCCTGATCCGGGAAATCATCAAAGACATGGAAGATATGCGGGGAGATCAGCGGCATGGGTGCCGGACTTTGCCCATTGTGTTTGGGATCCCTTTCACAAGGAAGGTGCTTTATTTCTGCGGGGTTTTGTTTCTGGCCAATCTGGCATTGGCTACGCTTTCACTTCCCCCGGTCTGGACGTACTGCATGCCTCTCCTGGCCGTTCCGCTTTACCTGATGTACCGCGACCTGAACCGGGCAGATACCCAGCTGGCCTTCAGGAAGTTGAGTGCCAAAGTGAAAATCCTGATGCTTGCCGGTACCCTTAGCCTGTTGCTGATTTAGGTTCCGGAGGGGCTGGGAATCAGGTGAAATCTAATACTGCCTTTTTTTCCCCTTTGAATAGGGCGGATAACTGATTTTTCTTCAGGGTTTTTCCTTAGTCGATAATGTTGAAAAGCCGTTTCCACCGGATGCCGTCCAAAACAGCGACATTATCAGGATCGATGGATAGCCAGACCATCCAGGCTTTCCCCACTACATGGTCGGCTGGAACAAAGCCCCAGAAGCGGCTGTCCAGAGAGTTGTGGCGGTTGTCGCCCATCATCCAATAGTAATTTTGTTTGAAGGTATAGCTGGCGGTTTCCTTTCCATCGATAAACAGTTTCCCGTCT
>JBIPNA010000301.1:0-4696 GCA_044375665.1 Catalimonadaceae bacterium | reverse complement strand
CTTAACCTTTGGCAACGAAGAACAAAAAAAGAAATACATCCCAAAACTTGCTTCCGGAGAGTGGGCAGGTGCATGGGGACTAACAGAACCCAATACCGGTTCGGACGCAGGAAACATGCGGACTACAGCGGTTAAGGACGGTGAATATTGGATAATCAATGGGGCCAAAAACTTCATTACCAATGGGAAATCCGGGCAGATTGCGACTGTAATTGTGCGCACTGGTGCTGTGGGCGACTCACATGGTATGACTGCTTTTGCTATTGAGAAGGGGACCCCTGGCTTTTCTTCCGGGAAAAAAGAAAATAAGATGGGCATGAGGGCATCAGAGACTGCAGAATTGATATTTAATGATTGCAGAGTCCATGAATCCCAAATACTTGGGCAGGTTGGAGATGGATTTGTTCAATCGTTGAAAATTCTGGATGGTGGCCGGATCTCGATAGCTGCTTTAAGCCTTGGGATTGCCTTGGGTGCTTATGAAGCTGCGCTCCAGTACAGTAAAGAAAGACATCAGTTCAATCAACCCATTTCCTCATTTCAGGCTATTTCCTTCAAACTCGCTGAAATGGCCACTGAGATTGAAGCTGCCAGACTTCTGATTGACAGAGCTTCTACCTTGAAAAACGAGCACAAACCCGTTAATAAGGAGTCTGCAATGGCCAAGTTATATGCCTCCGAAATAGCAGTTCATGTAGCCAATGAAGCAGTTCAGATCTTTGGAGGATATGGGTTTATTAAGGACTTCCCTGTCGAAAAATTTTATCGCGATGTAAAACTTTGCACCATAGGCGAAGGAACATCAGAAATCCAGAAGCTGGTCATTGCAAGAAGCATCCTGAAATAATCTTAAGACCAAAAGTTTTTCGGTTCACCCAAGGGTTTTTATTGAAATTTTTTGAAGATCGGATTTTGAACAATTCCGGTCTTTTTTTTTGTTTACCCGGTAATGAACTTAAATCAGGGAATTCTAGAGGATTATTTGGAACAATCCAGCACTCCATGCCCAGGTTATTTGAAAGCGCTTGAGCGGGAGACGCACCTGAAAATATCCAAACCTCAAATGCTAACCGGATTTGTGCAGGGGCGGCTCCTGGCATTTTTAGCCAGACTTTCAGGAAGTCGGCGAATTTTGGAAGTAGGGACATTTACCGGTTATGGCAGCCTGTGTTTATGTGAAGGACTCACTGCCGAAGGCAGATTAACAACCCTCGATAACTCAGAAGAAAACACGTGGCTGGCCAGAAAATATTTTGCCCTAAGCCCTTATGAAAGACAAATAGAGTTGAAAATCGGACCAGCTTTGGAAACCATCCCGGAACTTAAGGAAACATGGGATTTGGTTTATCTTGATGCCGATAAAAACAACAATCCCAAATACCTTGATTTGGTGTGGCCAAATTTGCGCCAGGGAGGATTGGTTCTTATCGACAATGTATTTGCCCATGGAGGCGTATGGAAACCTGCTGATGAAATGAAAATGTTCGAGAAAACGATGGCAGATTTTAATAGGCAATTGCCTTTTTGGAAACCAAATGCAAAAATTTTAATGCTGCCGATTCGGGACGGATTGACTGTAATTCAAAAAATATGACTGTCAATTTTTCCTTTTTCTGTCAGTTTCTCTGGAAAATGAAAACCAAGCACTAAAATTGAGTCCTCATAAATTTCAAAAACAAATACTTAAATGGCAAAAGCAATAGAAATAACCGACCAGAATTTTGAAGAAATTCTGGCTTCCGGAAAACCTGTGCTGGTAGATTTCTGGGCCGAATGGTGTGGTCCATGTAAAATGATCGGACCAGTAGTTGAAGAATTGGCTGGTGACTTTGAAGGGCAGGCTGTTATTGGAAAACTCAATGTAGATTTTAACCCAAACGTCTCTGCCAAATTCGGAATCCGTTCTATCCCCACTCTTTTATTTTTTAATAAAGGCGAACTGGTAGATAAGCAAATTGGTGTTGTAGGAAAGGCTGATCTGGTTAAAAAACTACAACCGCATCTGAATTAAAGACCCATTTGATCTGTACGATCTGATGAAAAAAGCCCTGGTTACAGGGCTTTTTTTTTTTCTAAGGCGAAAAGAACGAAGCTATCCTTCTGTCCAAGGATTTTGAAAACCTTAATCAAACTGAACTACCCTATGAGTTGCTGATCCATCGGTGCTTTGAAATCTCAATAGAAAAACACCTTTCACAGGACCAGAAATAATTCCTCCAAAGCTGGCATTTCGGTTTGCCCAAATGGTTTTACCAGTGATGTCAATTAAGGATACAGTCAATGGTTCTTTCTGGTTGGTTTCCCACTTCATCTGACCTGACAAACCTGGATTAGGAAAAACCCGAATGTCACTCTGAAGCAGGTTCTTATTCGACACAATATTAAAGGTTAGAAATATCGTAAAGCAGGTACTATCAATACCTCCATTTAATACGCCGCCATTATCTCTAAAGCAAACCTGCACCTGGGCCTGACCGTTTGTGCCATTGGATGTAAGGCTTAGGTCCCCGTTTGCATTAACAGATGGGCCATCAGCAAAAAGACCTGGATTTGAGTTGGTAACAGAATAGACCGAAAGAGTTTGGCCAGATTCCCATGCGGGTCCCGGAGACACATTCAAAAATCCCGGCAATGTCAGTGGATTGGTATTGGATACTGTATACGAAGCTGATCCGGAAGCTGTTACAACAGGGGGTTGATTAAACAACACATATTCTACTCTTCTGATAGATTGGTTGCCAAGGTCAGAAATATATACATCTCCGGTGGCAGGATCCAGCAGGGCTGAACTTGCATTGTTAAACCTGGATGCTGTTCCTAAACCATCGAGATCACCGGCTCCCTGACCACCCAGCACCGAAGTCCAGGGTCCTGTTTTTGAATTTAAAAGTAAAAAATCGTTTCGAAACCCGTTGTAGCGGCTAAGAAGACTTCCTGTTTTATCTACAAAACAAAATGGAAGATTGTCAAAGAGAGAATTAGCGATATAGGTTTTAACCTGACCGTTCAACGTATTGACAGATCTGATTCTTCGGTTTGACCTATCCATTGCCAGTAAGGTGTCGCCTTTAAAAATCAAACCTCCAAGAGCGGTACCAAAACGGGCGAATGCGCCGGTACTATCTGTTGTTCCTGTTCCAGAGCCGGTAAATTCTGGTCCGGGACCGCACAAAGTGGTTACAATTCCTGTGCCCCTGTCAATGGCACGTATTCTTGGGATGGTACCTCCTTCCGAAACAAAGAGATTGGCCCCTGAAAAAGCAAGAGAAGTAAGCCCGTTGTATCGTGCTTCCAAAAGGGAACCATTAGTGTATCCGGAGGTTCTGTTCCCAGAAAATAGAATTACAGAGTCCTGGGCTTCATCCACAATACGGATTTGGTTGTTCCCGCGGTCCAAAACAAAGAGCTCACCTTGAGGACTAAACCCAAAACCTGAAACGTCCTGAAATCTGGCCTGGGCCAGAGAAACTTTAGGTGTATTGTTGTTGTTACCTCTTCCGCCCCTCGTCACAGTTCTTGTTTCACCTGTAATAATATTGAACTTCCTGATTCTGAATGTTGTAGCATCCATGTAATATATCCATGGGGCCCTTAATGCGCTGCTGCCAAAACTGCCATAGCGGGCAACTCCCGGAGGACCATCAGCAGACCTGCCCAAACCAAGAAAAGGCTGGATTGTTGAGCCTGAAGCATAACCAATCGAGAATAGAGCTGCACCGATTGGATTGCTGAGGTATACCGTATTTCCAACTTTTGCTAAACCATCAGCCTGAAAACCAACAATACTTCTGAAGTATCCAGGATTGGAAAGAACCTTTACCAAAAGGTTTCCGCCCCCACCATCGCTGGAAATCAATACGGTATCTCCACCAATATGAATCAGGTCCTGGGGTCGGTCCTGACCGCCAAAGTTGTAAACGGTATCTTTGGAAAAGGGTATATACCGCAGAACAGGATGGTTGTAGTCGTTTTCAACAAAAACAAGGTTGTCGTTCACTACCAGGACGGATCGGGGCTCGCCGATATTGATTGAATCTTTGTGCAAAGAGTCTTTTCCGATATAAGCATTACTTCCTGTTCCGGCAAAAGTGGTCACACTTAAATCAGACAACCGTATTTTTCGGATCCGGTTGTTTCCTGCATCCGCAACGAACAACACTGAATCACCTCTAAGGGCTATTCCTTTTGGCGTATTGAATCGGGCGGAAAGACCAATTCCATTCGCAAAACCATTTGAGCCTCCGGCAATTGTGGTAATCCGGCCGGTTGAAAGGACCAGTTTTCGAACACTATGGCTTCCTTCCTCAGTGAAATAAACAACGGAATCTCCTTTCAGGACCAAATCTTTTGGTTTGTTAAGAGACGCCAGAACACCAATAGAGTCGACCCTCGCTGCGACACCGTTTCCGGCAATTGTGGTGGTGTGGCGGGAGGCTATTCCAATCCTGCGAATCCGATGGTTGTCCATATCAGCGATCAATAATGCTGTATCTCCTAAAACCACCATCCTTGAAGGACTTTGAAAATGGACCACACTATCAGGTCCATCCTTAAAAACAGTATTTCGAAAAACGGTACTGACCTTCAATTTGTAGGCTTGAAAAGGTTGGGCAGAAACCGCTGCTGAAACGGCTAAAAAGAGTAGAATAATCCAGTTCTTGTGCATGACTTGGTTGACATTTGGTTGAGCGAAATA
>JBIPNA010000300.1:0-4706 GCA_044375665.1 Catalimonadaceae bacterium | reverse complement strand
TCAAAAACTTTTCCTTCATTCACCGCCCAAACCATCAATTCCGGATCTACCGGCTATATTTTTGTAACTGCTGATGTGGCAGCCGGAGCAACCAGCGGAAATACCATTAGCATAGGCTCCAATGCCTTTACCAACTTTTCTTTTGCAGCAGGCACCAAAACAGGTACAGACCCGGCTGCTGGTGCAGGCACCAAAACATTTTCGAGCCTGGTTCCTACCATTGCCATTTCAACCAGTTCGCCCGCTGCCAGCAACCACAATGGAGGCAGCACAAATGTTGTTTTAAGTCGTATCGATCTTGGGGTAACGGTTACAGATGCTACCTTATCCGGACTCACAGTAACCACTGCGGGAACATATGCAGCTGCTGATCTGGACAATCTCAAAGTAAGATACTCTTCGGATGCCACCCTGGACGGAGGAGATGCCACCTTATCCACCAAAACCACCGGATTAGGGGCCGGAACCCAGGTTTTTCCCGGTTTCACCAGTCAGCTGATTGCTTCCGGAACCACGGGGTACATCTTTATTACTGCAGATATTTCTGCTGCTTCAACCGGCGGGAACAACATTAATCTTGGCTCAACGGCATTTTCCAATATCTCTTTTTCATCCGGTACCAAAACAGGCACAGATCCTGTAGCTGCAGGAAATCTGAGAACCATCATCAACCCATCTATTGCGATCACAAGCAGTTCTCCTGCTGCCAGTGCCCATCTTCAGGGCAGCACAAATGTGGTCCTGCACCGGTTTGATTTGGCCGTCACTTCTTCAAATGCCACCCTTTCAGGTATTACGGTCACAACTGCCGGCTCTTATGTTTCTGCGGATGTATCCAACATTAAGGTCAGGTATTCTACCGATGCCACCCTGGATGGAGCTGATGTTACCCTGAGCACCCTTACTACCCCCGGAGGAGCAGGAGTTAAAGTGTTTCCAGCTTTCGTTTCTCAGGTAATCAACTCTGGCAGCACGGGTTATGTATTCATTACTGCTGATGTATCTGCCTCGGCTACCTCAGGAAATACCATCAACCTGGCCAGTACCACCTTTTCAAATCTTAGTTTTTCATTTGGCAAAAAAACGGGTACAGACCCGGTTCCTGCCGGAAATGCCAGGACCTTTATCAAACCGGAACCGACCAATGCCACGACGGGTTTTGCATGTGGTACGACCACAACAGCCACCATTCCACTGAACTGGGCCGATGCCACCGGCGGAACAACACCAGACGGTTACCTTATTCGCTGGAGCACAACCAGTTTTGTGGCCATTCCTGACCCAACGGATGGAACAGTAGTGGCCAACGGAAGTACAGCTCAGAATGTGGCCCAGGGAGTCCTGACATTTACCCCTTCAGGACTGACTTCAGGGACTACCTACTATTTCAAAATATTCCCTTACACCAATTCAGGAACCAATATCGATTATAAAATTTCTGGCATCCAACAAACCAGCTGCGCTACTTTAACAGGACCTTGCCTGAGTGAAGGATTTGCCGGGGGAACTACGGCTCCTTCCGGTTGGGTATTTACAGGAATTACAGGAACGTATACAACAGCAACGAACTATGGGGTCTCGTCTCCGTCCATTCGGTTTGATGATACCAATGACAGGGTAGAAACACCAACCCTTTCCGGAACAGCAACAGAACTTTCATTCTGGGAACCAATGCCACTTCTGCCCTTTTGGTGGAAGGTTTTGATGGAAGTACCTGGTCAACAGTCGAAAACATAACCAATTCTATCCCGACTACCGGCACCACCAAAACATACAACTCAGGGTCAAGTCCGGCATTGGCAGCTGGTTTTACAAAATTCAGGTTTACATATACCAAAAGTGTAGGTAACCTCGCATTTGATGATGTTCTTGTTACCTGTGCTGTGTCCTGTACGGCTCCAACCACCACTACAGCTGTTACCCCTTCCAATACCACTTCGGGTGGTGCCGATATTGCCTGGACCGGTGCCGCAGGTGATGGCAGCATGGTGGTAATTCGTGCCACTGCCAATGCAAATGTTGCACCAGCCAGTGGAACCAGCTATACAGCCAATGTGGCCTGGGCAAGCGCCGGCCAGATCAACACCAACAACCGTGTGGTATTCCGGGCTTTGGGTTCATCGGTTTCCGGACTAACTGGTTTGACCGCTGAGACGCAGTACACCGCCACAGTTTACAATTACAACAATACCGGGAATTGTTACCAGCTGACAAGTCCTGCCAGCAATACTTTCTACACGTTGAGCAATGAACCTGCCGCTCATGCAGCCAGTTTCACCTCAACCCCCGACTCGCCTTCCCAAATCACATTGTCGTTTTCGGCGGCGTCTACCATTACAAACGCAGATGGATATCTGATTTTCAGGAGAGCTTCGGCTTCACCTACCTTTACACCAGCAGACGCGACAGCATACACAGTTGGTAACACGTATGGTGATGCGGTTCTGGTAGCAAATATTTCCAGTACAGCTACCACGAGCTTTGTAAACAATTCAGGATTAAGTGCCTCAACTGCTTATTATTATGCTCTTGTGCCCTACAACTGGAATGGCGCCATAACCGCTACATACAATTACAGAACTGCAGTAACTATTCCAGCAACCAATTCAACTACGCTTGCACCGGCCGCTGAGATCAATGTGCAGGGAAATGGAAACAACATTGCGGATGGTGACGCTACTCCATCGTTGACGGACCATAGCGATTTTGGAGGTGTTTTGGTATCCTCAGGAACCATTGTAAGGACCTTTACCATCCAGAATACAGGTTCTGCTGGTTTAAATCTGACGGGTGCACCATTGGTTTCCATTTCGGGGACCAATGCTGCCGATTTTTCGGTTTCCCTTGTGCCTGTTTCTCCGGTTGCTGCCTCAGGAAATACAACGTTTCAAATCACTTTCAACCCTTCAGCTTCCGGAACGAGAACGGCAGAAATCAGTATCGATAACAGCGATTCGGATGAAAATCCCTACAATTTCAGCATTCAGGGAACCGGACTTGTTCCAGAAATTCAGCTGGAACAGCCGGTAGCAACAAACCAGGCATGTGGCTTTAACTACGATTTTGGATCCAAACTGATCACCACCAATACCGATCTGACCATTCGGGTCAGAAATACCGGGGATGGCTCTCTGGACATTTCAAGTGTTGCCATCTCAGGACTTGATGCAGCTGAGTTTTCCATTCAGAATTTGCCATCTTCTACCATAGGAGGAGCCAGTTTTGATGATCTGGTCATTCGGTTTTCCCCTACAACAGGAGGTTCGAAAGTTGCCGTAGTTACCATTTTAAGTTCCGATGATGATGAAGGTTCCTGCACCATCAATTTATATGGAGAAGGCGATGCTACACCTGTTTTGCCAACATTAATATCGCCTACTGTTTCAACGGTTACCAACAATACTGCAACCCTTGGGGCAACGATTTCCTTCGATGGAAATGCATCCATTTCTGCACGGGGAACGGTTTGGAAAACCTCAGCAGGAGTAACTGCAGGAGATAGTCCCTTGGCTGAAGGAGGAACAGCTGTTGAAGCTTTTACCCAGTCCAGAAGCGGTTTGCCATCTGGTACCCGCATTTATTACAGGGGATATGCCACCAACTCAGCTGGTACAGGACTGAGTCCTGAATCGGACTTTTACACCTTAAGCAATGAACCAGTTGCAGGTCCGGCCAGTTTTACAGCCACTTCCATTTCAGCAACCCAGATCAATTTGAGTTTTTCAGCTGCAAGTTCAATTCCAGCATCTGGATACGTGATTCTGATCAAGGCGGGTTCGGCTGTTATTGGCACCCCATCAGACGCCACGGCTTATGCCCTGAACGATGTTGTGGGGGATGCCAATGTTGTGGCGCTGATCACAACCGCAACCACATTTTCTGTTACCGGGTTGAGCGCCAGTACCAACTACCATTTCGCCATTTTTCCATACAGCTGGAATGGGGTCAACAATCAAACCAGAAATTATCGCACTACTTCCCCTCTCGCAGCTTCAGCCACCACAGGTGCAGCTACACTTCCAGTTCTGGGAGACATTGCTTTTGTAGCCTATGCAACTGACGCCCCAGATCGTTTTGCTTTTGTTGCATTGGCGGACATTGCAGCCAACGCTGAAATTGCTTTTACCGACAATGCCTGGAGCAGCAGTTCGGCCCTTTGTACCAACGAAGAAACAGTCCGGTGGAAGGCCCCATCTGCCGGATTGCCCAAAGGAACCGTTGTCCGAATTCAGGGAATCACGGCCAATGTCGGATCCATTGTTTCTGGAAACCTCAACAACCTGAGCGCTACAGCAGACCAGATTTTTGCTTATACAGGAACCTCAGGAAGCCCAACCTTCATCGCAGGATTAAGTACCACCACGTTTGCAGGTGCATGTCAGATTTGCGGAGCCAGTACAAATGCAAGTTGCATTGCCTCAGGCCTTACCAATGGAACCAATGCCATCTCCTTTGCCACCCACTCAGACAACGGGTATTACAACGGAGAGACATATGGAACGGCAGCAACCCTGAGGGCCGAAATCAACAATCCGGCAAACTGGGTCCGCAGCAATACCACCCAAACCTGGCCAACTCCTTGGAGTTTCACCATCGGAAATGTGACCATTACAACAGGTACCATTACCGGATCGCCTTTTTGCATTACAAACTCCACCGGGATTGCGGTCTCTGTTCCATTTACTACAGGTGGCACATTTGAATCA
>JBIPNA010000299.1:0-4710 GCA_044375665.1 Catalimonadaceae bacterium | reverse complement strand
ATTCAAATCAATCCACTGACTCAGGTTTTTCTGGTTGCGGCTACCTTCCGGCATCACGTAGGCCTCGGCTTTGTTGTTGTCAAACTGGGTGTTGGCCATATTCTGTCCCCGAAAACGAATGCTCCTGATGTCAAATGCCCGGTATTCATTGAGCCCATTGAAATGGTTTTCGTTGTTGTAAAAATGATAATCCAATATCCTGTCCTGGTCTTTCAGAAACAAAGGCTGGAGGTCGTAGTAGGCATTGTCCCAACGTCCATTCTGACGCAAAACCACCTTCACCATCTCCCTCGGATTAAAAATCGGATACTCGCCATATTGAATGGTAAAATCCACTTGCTGACCGCTAAACCTCTTTGCCGGATCCAGGGAAAATTTGGGCTCCAAAGCAATTTTTACTTTGTTTTCATAAACCACAAAACGGCGTTTCAGAACTGTTTCCGCAGGATTCATATTTCTGTAAACTGCCACCATATAGTTTCCCGTAACCTTAACCTTCGGGATTTTTAAAGCATAGTGTACATAACTTGTGCGGGTATTCAGCGAAATTTCATACTCATCTACTGAGAATTCGTTGAAGGTTTCCAGAAACTCAAAATCATTGAGAATCGAAGGCCGCCAGTCATGGTTGCAATGAATCAGTTTGAAATTGTAGTTTTTGTACTCGTCTCCCAACTCATCAAATTCCAGCTCCAGAAACCCATTTTGTCCCAGAAACAACATGGGATAATCCAGCACCGATGACTTTTGGTCCGAAACCGGATAAAACAATACCGTTTTGATGTTGGGGTCAAAAATCTGGTCTGTTTGAATCTCTTCCTGTGCTATAAGGGAAGGGATGCCAAAAAACAAAAACAATATGGTCAAAAGCCATCCGGAACCTGTTTGCAGTCTCATTTTTTCAATGCTAAAAACCGAACATTCCATGTTTCAACCTGTTGCAATACACTTTGTTTCCCATCATTGAAAAAGCAACCGTCAGCCAATGCAATTTTTTTGTCATCCGGCCATTGGGCCTCCATAATCCGATGGATTTCTGCTTCGGGCCTGAAGCTATCCCTAAGTCTGACCCTTTGGGCCCGCTCATTCTCGGGAGCAAGTACCAGCAAAGTAAAATCCAGCTCACGGGCAATATCTGCCTCAAAAAGCAAAGCCGCAACTTTTAAAACATAGGGATGTGTTTGCCGGGCAAGCCAGCTCCCATAATGCTGTCTTACTGCAGGGTGCAGGATACCGTTCAACTGCTCCCGAAGTCCTGGATCGCGGTAAATGGCTTCAGCCAGAAACCGGGTATCGGGCAATCCACTTTCCTGATAAGCTGCCGGCCCGAACAATTTCCGGACGGCTTCTCCCACCTGAGGGTCCCGATAGAGGGCTTTGGCCTCAACATCCGATTCATAAACGGGCACGTCCAATAAGCCGAAAACCCTGGCTACAACCGATTTCCCACTACCGATACCACCGGTAAGCCCAACCTGTAGGGGAATTTTAACGGACATATACCCGTGTCTTCTTTATTCCAACCTGCACATCCGAAACGGTTTCCGGATATTTTTCCAACCGCACCTCCACGGTAGAGTCCGCGGGATTAAATGTGGCCATGTCGGCAACCACGCGAAAGGCATTCAACCTCAACTCGGGTTTTTCCGAATCAGATACCAGAAAAGTTACTGTGGCTTTGGTCTCTTTTAAGCCAAGACCTGAACGGGCGTTCACCATTTCAATTGGTATATCAAGCGATTCTTCAAGCGATGGCCGCACCGTAAACTGCACATTCACCTTATCGAGATCGTAATTCAACAACTGGTTTTTGGGATACTCTTCCGAAAAATCCAGACCTACATTCTGATCAAACGATTCTGAAATATTCCGGGCATCCACCCTCACAGGGAGCATTGCCGGCAGATTCCGGATCAGAGAAGCAGCACCCCGAAATTCCACAAAGCGGGGGGTCAGCCGGATCGGACTTGAAATCTGGTAACCCATTCTCAAGCGGATATCCTGAAGATCTACATATAAACCAACCTGCTTTTTCTCAATGGGATCGAAGCGGCAGAAAATGGTATCTGTTCCAATTTTCTCCACTTTTACCTCTGTCAACACTTCCCTGGTTTTGTTTTCCCACTGAGAAGGCAAAAGGTATTCGGCTTCCAGAGGTTTGTTAATCCTTATGCGGACCGGCTTTTTGTCCCACCAAATGGCCCGGGCAATGTCCCAGCCACGGCCTTCTACCTGAACATCCAGAACGGAAGGTAAACTCGAAATAGCCACAATTCGGGATTTATCGTACTGGTACTCTACCGGCACCTGAAGGGTATGGTGGTAAACCTTTCCCATCGCATTCAGAAACCAAAACAATGCGGCTGTCCCGATACAGTATAAAACTACTTCCCATTCGTGTTTGCTTTTCCGGAGAGCCGAATGGTAAAAATGCGTTAGAAAACCCAGAACCGGATTCATGGGCACTAACTGGTTTGGGCCTCCTTCTTCACCCGCATCGAACTCTCCATTGAAATGGCGCTGCGGTCAAATTTCATTTTAAAGCCACGGTCTACCTCTAAAGTAACAGTCAGGTCATCCACTTCCAGGATTTTGCCATGCAAACCCCCGATGGTCACCACCTGATCACCCTTTTTCAGTTCTTCAATAAATTTTTTCTGGTCTTTTTGCTTTTTCTGCTGTGGACGGATCATAAAGAGGTACATCACCAGAAAGGCAGCACCCATGGTCACCAGTAAAGAATAGTCAAAGCCTCCTTTGGCCTGAACCTGAAGAAAAATAGAAACGATTTGCATAAGTTAATGTCGGGATGTGTCCGGAAGTACTTCTCCTTCAAGGAAGATTTCAGTCAGCTCCGGTTTTGTATTGGCAGTAATGACGATTTTTTTGTTTTGCTTACCCTCTTTACCCTCCGAATTGAAGGTAGCCTTAATCACACCGGTTCCACCCGGAGGAATGGGTTCCTTTGGCCAGGTAGGTACGGTACACCCACAGGAAGCCGAGGCAAATGCAATGAGCAAATCCGATTTACCGGAATTTTTAAAGGAGAAATCATGGCTCACTTCTTCACCCTGCCGAAGCGTGCCAAAGTTAAATACAGGATTGGAAAAACGAAGGACCGGTTTTTCTGAATCGGGAATATTGTCCCGTTCGAGATAAGCCTTTTTGGCATTGGTCGTTGCCTGGTCACAGGACAGTGCAATACCCAAAACCAATACAAACCACCAGGTTTTCCTGAAAAAAATGTAGGGGAATCGGGCCATTAAAATCAGGCAGTTTTCCCTTTAATCTGGTTTATCTGACCCATCAAAGCCTCTACATCGCTCAGCAGCTTTTCTGCCTCTGCTTTGGTGTCCGAAATAATCCGCTCTCCTTCTGTCTTGGCTGCCGAAACAGGAAGCTCCGACTGGTCCTTCAGGTTGGCCAGCATGGTCAACAGCTTTTCCCGGTAGCGGTCAAGCTGATAACTGATTTTATCACGTGTATTTTTACCCTCATCAGGGGCATACAATACACCTACCAGGGTTCCGGCCGCAACACCGGCAAGAAAGGTCAGGAAGAATGTGGCAGATTTATTCATGGTCGAAAGACGCTTTTTCGGGCTGCAAGTTACCCCCGTATTCTGAACTGCAAAACCTCGTTTCTGCCGATTTTCACCCGCAGCACCCCAACTTCAACCAGTATTTTTCAAATGTAGCTTTTCTGGTTTTGGGACTTTCCTTTCGATCAATACGAAATTCGTGCATCCGGACCCGATCCTAATCAGATTTCCGGTATCGTTGGCCTGAAATGGTTTCCCTGATTCAGTTGAAAGAACCGGAATGACAATTTTTTGCCGGTTCCGGTTCTTACGTTCAGCGATGGTCTTTTCAGTTCCTGATCAGACGTAAAACTTTTGAGCTTCCCTCAGTCTTAAACCAGTACATGCCAACCGGAAGTTTTTCAGTTGTCCAATCAAGATTTTGCTTTTCAAGCTTCCCGGAAAATACCGTCTCCCCAAGGACGTTGGTTATCCGGAAGGCTTTGCCAACCTGATTTTCAGGCACTTCAATCCTGATTTTGTTCCCAAATGGGTTTGGAAATGCAACAGCATCATTTACTGCCTCCGGATCTGATGCAGAAATCACGATACAATTTGAACTGCACCTTTCCCAGCAATACGTGTAGGTCTGGTTCGTATTTGGAATGATGAGGAAACGGTTGAAATCGGGTCCCTCGCCACAGCCACCAGCGACTACAGAGTCTGAGTTTTCGTTTGTGCCCCAGTTTCCGTTGACAAACTTATAAAGCTGTTTTTTGCCTTTGGCAGAATCAGGATAGGTCACTGTAATCGACCAGATGTTGTTGCCTTCGTTGGTCATGGCACCTGCCGCAGCAGTCGGGGTCCAGTCCGGAATAGCCGCACCTCTTGTGGAAAAGTTTCCGGCAATCCGGATTCCGGTAGGATCAAGCGTGGCACCTCCTGCAAGGTAGTTGGTGATGTTTACTTTGTAGGTAACCGTTACCGACTGGCCAACCTGGGCAAGGGTTGTAAACTGAATCTGGTTCCCATAGGTCGTCCCATTGGCTGTGGTGGCATAGGCACGGGCATAGTGCAATGTGTTGGCCGTCAGTCCAGAAAGATTCGCTGTAAAGCTCCCAGCTCCGGTTCCCGAGGCCTCAACCGAATCTGAAAGGGTTGGATTGGGTGCCGTTCCATATACAACCCCA
>JBIPNA010000298.1:0-4744 GCA_044375665.1 Catalimonadaceae bacterium | reverse complement strand
ATACAGGGGGCATGGGTTCCGTTTCTCCGGTTCCTTTTGCAGGTCCTGCTTTTATGAAGAAAGTAGAAGACCGGGTGCTGAAACCTTTGTTTGAAACCCTTCAGAAACGGGGGCTTTTCTACAAAGGGTTCCTTTTTGTTGGATTGATGAAAGTGGGAGATGACCCTTATGTCATCGAATTTAACGCCAGGCTCGGGGATCCGGAAACACAGACTTTACTGCAAAGAATCGATGGTGATTTGCTTCCTGCCTTGCTTTCCATTAAAAACCAGACCCTGGATCAGCAACCCATTTCTATAAGCCAAAATCATGTGGCAACGGTGGTGGTTTGTGCGGAGAATTACCCCGACACCCCGGTTAAAGGCGATTTAATCGACCTGCCTCCTGAAACGGATGATGCCTCAGTTTACTTGGCAGGCGCCATTGGAGATGGTGCCCAGCTAAGGACTTCCGGCGGAAGGGTGTTGTCCTGTACTGGTTCCGGACAAAATCCTCTCGCTGCCTTGAAAGCCGCCTATGGTCTGGTAGAAAAAACCAGGTTCCGGGGGATGCAATTCCGAACAGACATTGGCCAGGATCTGCTGGCTATGCAGGCTTAGTAGAGTATATAAAAAACCTCTTTTATAGGCCATTTAGTGGGCCTCAAACCAGTTTTCTCCTACGCCTACGCCTACTTCAAGCGGGGCCTTAAGCACCATTGCGCCCGACATAAATTGCGGAACTTTTTCCTTTAATAAATCAATTTCGGACCGGTGTGTATCGAAAACCAATTCATCGTGCACCTGAAGCACCATTTTTGATTGGAGTTTTTCTCCTTTCATCCAATCATGAAGATTGATCATGGCCAGCTTAATCAAATCTGCTGCGGAGCCCTGAATGGGTGCATTAATGGCATTTCGTTCTGCGAAACCCCGCTGGGTCTGGTTTCTGGAATTGATATCGGGTAAGTACCTGCGCCTTCCCAGCAAAGTAGATACATATTCCTGCTCCTGTGCCATCTGAATCACGCTATCCATATACTTTTTGATGGCCGGGAACTCTGCAAAGTAGGAATCGATCAGGTCCCCGGCTTCCTTGCGGGGAATGGACAACCGCTGAGAAAGTCCGAATGCTGATATGCCATAAATAATCCCAAAGTTGGCTGTCTTGGCTTTCCGGCGCATATCACTGTCTACCTGATCCAGAGACACTTTGAAAATTTTGGAAGCCGTAATGGCATGGATGTCTTTTCCCTGCCGGAAGGCTTCTATCATGGTGGCATCTTCCGAAAAATGGGCCATCAGACGAAGTTCAACCTGTGAATAATCGGCACTTAAAATGCAGCGGTCTGGTCCTCCGGCCACAAACGCTTTTCGGATTTCTCTTCCCCTGGCAGTCCGGATTGGAATGTTCTGAAGATTGGGGTTGGTAGAACTTAACCTCCCGGTGGCTGCAACTGCCTGGTTAAAAGAAGTATGAACCCTACCATCCGGTCCAATCAGTTGTGGCAGGGCATCTATATAGGTAGATTTGAGCTTTTGCATCTCCCTGAACTCCAGGATTTGGGAGACAATTGGGTGCGATTCGGTAAGTCGGGAAAGAATTTCTTCTCCTGTTGCCCATTGCCCGGTTTTGGTTTTTTTAGCCTTGGGATCCAGTTTAAGTTTTTCAAAGAGAATTTTTCCCAATTGCTGCGGAGACGACAAATTGAATGTTTCTCCGGCTGAGGCATAAACTTCCTGTTCGATCTGCAGGATTTGTCCTCCCAATTCTTCCGACAATCCGGAAAGGGCGCTTGTATCGATTTTTATTCCGTTCCGCTCCATTTCCGACAACACATAAATCAGCTTGCCCTCAACATCCATCAATAGGGAGTCCTGTCCCATTTCTGCAATCTGTGGTGCAAAAATCTGTTTCAGCTGATGGGTTATATCGGCATCTTCTCCGGCATATTCGGCCAGGTCCTGAAGATCTGCTTCAGCCATGGTTCCCTGAGCTTTTCCCTTTTTCCCAATCAGGGTTTCAATACTTACGGGCGCATAATTCAGGTAGTTTTCTGCCAGTATGTTCATGTTGTGCCTCTGGTCAGGATGCAACAGGTAGTGGGCCAGCATGGTGTCGAATATGGGTCCCTGGACACTTATGCCATGATGGGCAAGCACATTGATGTCAAATTTGAGATTTTGTCCGATTTTTCGAATTCCGGGATGCTCCAGAGCCGGTTTTAAATGTGCCAGAATGGTCCCGGTTTTTGTTTTGTCCGGTGGGCATGGAACGAAATAGGCTATCCTTTCTTCCCATGAAAAAGACAGTCCCACAAGGTTTGCAAATGTGCTTTCCAGGGAATCGGTTTCGGTATCGAAGGTGAATTCGGAAAGTGCCAGAAGCGATTTTCCCAAAAGTTCCAGGTCGGTTTCACTTTCAATGATGTGGTATTGGTGCGGAACCGTTTCAATGGAGCGCATTGGCCTTGAAGGTGCAGCTTCCTCTTCCTGAGCAACTTCTTCTGTGGTTTCTCCGGAAGAATCACCAAACAGAGATAATTGTCCTCCGGCCTTGGGCAGTGAAACCCCGGGTTTCAGCGGGGCTGATGGGGCAGATCCGGGAAGCTCTTCTCCCAAAATCCTTTTTGCCATGGTCCGGAATTCGAGTTCTGAAAACAATTCCCGAAGCTGTTCTTTTTGGGGCGAAGTAATGATCAGACGTTCAGGTTCAAATGGGAGATCAACACCTGTATGGATGGTGGCCAGTTGTTTGGAAAGCAGGCCCAGCTGGGCATGGGTTTCCACATTTTCCCGCATTTTACCTTTAAGTTTATCGGCGTTGGCAATCACATTTTCCACCGATCCGAATTCTTCGATGAGCTTTTGTGCTGTTTTTTCTCCGATTCCGGGAATTCCTGGAATGTTATCGGATGTATCTCCCTGAAGACCCAGAATATCAATAACCTGCTCTGGTCGCTGTATATTGAATTTTGCGAGAACTTCAGGGACCCCCAGAACATCATAACCTTTGCCCATGTAGGATGGCCGGTAGAGGAAAATGCCGGGTTCTACCAGCTGGGCATAGTCTTTATCAGGTGTAAGCATGTACACAGTAAAGCCATCCTTTACAGCATGTTTGGCGATTGTTCCGATGATGTCGTCGGCTTCAAAGCCAGGCATTTCCAAAATGGGTATGTCCATGCCTTTGAGCAGTCTTTTTACATAAGGAATGGCGAGTGTAATATCTTCAGGTTGTTCCTGCCTTTGGGCCTTGTATGCTTCAAAGGCTTCATGCCTGAAAGTTGGTCCGGGGAGGTCGAATCCTACGCCAATATGGCTGGGTTTTTCTTTTTCCAACACCTCCAATAATGTGTTGGCAAATCCAAATACTGAACTGGTATTCAGTCCTTTGGAGTTTATTCTTGGATTTTTGCTAAACGCAAAATGAGCCCTGTAAATCAGGGCAAGGGCATCGATTAAAAAGAGTTTTTTCATGTTTCTTCCAAATCCCGGCCCGCAGGGAGGATCGAAGCAACAAGATTATGGAAAATTCGCCAGTAGACTAATGGCAATCAGTCTACCGTTCCTCCGCCCATTGTGAAACCAGCTTTTAATCCGGTGTAGTTCTGACCATTTCGCACCAGATTGGTTTCAACAGAAAGGCAAAACCGATTGTATTCAAAGCCTATTCTCGGGCAAAAACCAAAACGGGAAACAAATGGGTTGTCGCCTTCTGTTTCCGAGCCATCGTAATATGAACGGGTAGCATATATTCCGGCAGCAATGCCTGCAAATGGTCGGAAATGCTCATTAACCACAAAAGAGTAATCAAGGCCGGGAAGAATTGAGAACACCGCCAGCGCTTTGTAGTCTTCATTGAGCAGTGTTTTTTGAACCATCAGGGCAGATTCAAACCGGCTGCAAATCCAGAAATTATCATCAATACCGTATTTAGGCTCAAGCTGAAATCCAATTGAATATTCCTGGTTCAGGTTTTTAGGCTTCAGAAACCCCATGGAGGCTATTACCTTAAAAGGTTTGAAGGTGCGGTCTGAAAACTGGGCTGTCGCCGAGGTTCCCAAAAGGAGAACCAGAGCCACCGAAGCGATGGTTTTAACGGAGGCAGCTCTAAAATCAGGGAGAAAGTTCTTTTTGGCAGATGGATGTCCATCTTCAGGAAAGGGTAGCGCTTGTTGCATGGGTTGATTTTTATTTTTGTGGCAGAGAAAAGGAATCATCCTTTACCCATGCCAATAATCCTCCCCAAAAGTAATACGGCTCTGAATTGACAAGTGGATCATCGCAGCGGCCATTCCTACCTGAGTAATTTTCACAGATCACTTTTGCTCTTTTATACTCATTGATAAAGAGTTGAAACGAATGATTGGCCAGTTTCCGGGCTTCGGAATATTGTTTTTGCTTTCGCAATCCCATGTAAACCAAAAAGTTCAGCGGTGGCCAAACGGAACCTTTCCAATACCGCTGCTTGCCAAAATCCGGGTGTGAGCGGGAAATCGACGGAAGTCCGGGCTCGCCGCCAAGACGCGAAAAGGGCCTCAGCAAGCTGTCAATACAGTTTTGGACCTGGCCTCTTTTCGGAGCTGAGGTCAGCATGGGGTAAAGCAAGGTTGGAGAATACAACCGACTCGGGATGGAAGAAGGCAGGTAATGGTTGAGATACAATCCGTCCTTTTCAGAAAACAAACCCTGCAACGCTTGTGTAAAGTAAGAAACGGAAGATTTTAGTGCAGAAATCGCCTCCAGGCCTGGCTTCCCTGCAA
>JBIPNA010000297.1:0-4747 GCA_044375665.1 Catalimonadaceae bacterium | reverse complement strand
AGAATACTCCCGAAAAAGCTCAAATAAAGGTTTTAAGGTATTATGGCGCTGGCTGTGCACACCCCGACCAGGCCGACCGGATCAGGAGAATTCTATATTCCCATTTACCGGATGCTGATATAAAAGTGGAATCAGATTTATTGGGAACCGCCCGGGCATTGTGCGGGAAGTCTCCAGGATTGGCATGCATTTTAGGCACCGGCTCGAATGCATGTTTTTATGATGGGACGGCAATCATCAGGCAGATGACCTCATTGGGGTTTTGGTTAGGCGACGAGGGAAGTGGTGGCTATTTGGGTAAACTTCTTTTCAAAAAATGGTACAAAAATGAACTTGAATCATCCTGGGATGAACCAATTGAAAACCTTCTTCAAGTTTCAAAAAGCAAGGCTTTGGAAAAATTATATGAAATTGAAACCCCAAACTCCTGGCTTGCCAAATTGGCTACATTAATTCTGGACAACCAGAAAACTCCGGAATTTGCCAAAATAATCGACCAATCTATTGATGACTTTTTTATTGAAATTGAGGGCTTATTACATTCAGGATCAGAAAAGTTCATTCATTTCTCAGGATCAGTCGGCTGGTATCTAAAGCCTAAGCTGGAACAAAAAATCATAGAAATAGGTTTTAAACCTGGAGTTTTTCTTCAAAGCCCAGGTGCAACCTTATTTAAATTTCATTTAGACCATCCAACAATATGAATCCAGGTGATCCCATTTTCATTTTTCCTTTCGAAAAACAAATTGATGAAATTCAGGAACGAATCTTAATTCTTTCAACAGAGACCTTTCTCAAAAGTTGGCAATCCCATGGCAACCCCCTAAAAGCACAGGCCCTGATCGAAAAAAAACAATTTTTATGCGTTTTTGTAGATGAGGCTCAAGCACTTGCAAGCGGATGTAGTAAAGACAAACTGTACCATTTTGTCGAAAACTGGATGAAAACAGAAAACCTGAAACCTGCATTGGCAAACCAGTTTTTTATTGAAGTACAAAAGGAAATCAGAACCTTCAACCGGTCTGAAATTCTTCTGGCTCTTGAAAAAAATGAGATTTCAATGGACTCCGCCCTATTTCCATCCTGGCTTTCAACCAGGGATGAATTCACCAAACTCTGGGGCCAGCCCCTGTCCATGTTCAGAAAAATCCTTTGGTTGCAGGAAAAGGAATCAAATTTTAGCAGGTAATGTTTGGGTAAGAAAACAGAAAACAATACTTTGCGCCCTGATTGTGCGAACCAAGAATATGAAACAAGCCGTTATTTTCGGATTATCACTCCTGTTGCTGGCATGTCCGGCATTTGCGGGCAACGACACCAAGTCTGCAGACAAAAAATTTAAGCAAAAAGGCGAGTACGAGGCCGCCATTGTGGAGTATAAAAAACTGCTCGAAAGTAGTCCAAACAAGGCCTACATCAATGCGCAAATCGGAGAATGCTACCGACTTTCAAACCGATTATCAGAAGCAGCTCCTTTTTACAAAGCAGCTATTGAGCTTAAATACAAAGCAGACAGCATCCTTTTTCAATTTCCATTTGCATTGAAGGCAACTGGAAATTACGAAGAAGCTAAAAAAGCCTTTCAAGACTACGTTGGACGGGGGGGCAAACCTTCCCGCGTTGACAGGGCGCAGAAGGAAATTGAAAACATTAACAAAATCGGAGAACTCCAGAAAAAGAAGTTTTGGTATGAGATTAATAATCTTGAAGCCGTTAACACTCCGGGTTCTGAATTTGGCCCAACTGTTCACGACGACAAATTATATTTTGCGTCAACCAAAGGGACCTCTGCAGTTTATGGCGCCACAGGCACCCCTTTTACCAATATTTTTGAATACAAAGTTGGAGGAGACGCAACGGCCGTTCAGGAATTGGGGGCTGGAATTAATACTGCCACACAACATGAAGCATCTGCCACGTTGTCAAAGGATGGCAAAATGATGATTTTCGCCAGAAGCAATGATGGCAGCAGAAAGAAGCATAAGGAAGTGTGTCTCTACATGAGCCGTTACAATGGAACCGCCTGGTCTGATGCCGAACTTATGACGGTTAATGATATAGAATATTGGAATGGCGCTCCCTGTCTTTCTCCAGATGGAAAAACCCTTTATTTCGCTTCAAACCGGAAAGGTGGAAAAGGTGGACTTGATCTTTACCGCACCAAAATGGATGAGAACGGAAAATGGGGTAAAGTAGCCAACCTGGGTGAAAGCATTAATACACCTGGTGATGAATCTTTCCCACTTATTACTGAAGACGGCAAATTGTATTTTGCTTCAGATGGTCATCCATCTCTTGGTGGATTAGACCTGTTTGTAGCAACGAAAAAAGGAGAATCAACTGTTGTTGAAAACATGGGAACCGGAATCAATTCAGTGAATGATGACTTCGGTCTAAGCCTTAAGTCTGCTACGGAAGGTTATTTTTCATCAAATAGGTCTGGTGGTAAAGGAGATGATGACATTTATTATTTCCGCGATGGAAAAAATGATCCACGCATTGTAAAATTCAATACTACTGGTCAGGCATTTTCAAAAGACGACAAAGGGGTTGAAACTGTTATGGCATCAACTCAGGTAAAACTTCTGGACGATAAAGGCAACATGGTGGCAGAAACCACTACAGATGCCGATGGTAAATTTGTATTTCCGATGGAACCATCAAAAAATTATGTGTTTTACGTGGAGAAGGAGCAATACTATACCAAGAGGGAAAATTTCACGACTGTGGGCAAGTCTCCAGCATATGAGGATTTGGTTCAAAAAGAAACTGTTATTGATCTAAATCACAAGTTGGTGCTTGATAAAATTAAAGTCAATCAGACTTTTGTGGCCGAAAACATCAACTATGATTATGACAAATGGGCCATTCGTCCAGATGCTGCGATTGAATTGGATAAAATTATATTGTTTCTCCAGGACAATCCTTCCATCTCAATTGAATTGAGTTCGCATACGGATAGTCGTGGTGACGATACTTACAACATGAAATTGTCTCAGAAAAGAGCTGATTCTTCCAAAGAATATATGGTTTCAAAGGGAATCAAAGCAATTAGGATTTCTTCCAAAGGATATGGAGAAACAAAACCTTTAATTCCGGAAGCTGCTACTGAAGAGGATTTTCAAAAAAATCGTCGGACGGAGTTTAAAGTAACCAAAGTTGCCGGAATGAAATAAATGTTCGGTTTCAAAAAAAGCCCGGATTTTTTCCGGGCTTTTTTTTTGAAAAACATTCCTGGTCAATTCCATTATTTTTTACATTCGAATCACAACCCTTTATCATGATTGTTGTTTAATTTAGGCCCATCAACCAATTATAAACTCTTGAAACTCAAAATTCCACACGCGATTCTGAAACCTATTTTTGGAGTGTGGTTTTGCCTTTTTGGCATTAATGTAAACGGACAGACCGCACAGGATAGTTTTGGGAAAAACAGAATCCAGTTCAAAGATTTCGGATGGAACTTCCTGAGCACCCACAGTGTAGATTTTTATTTTTATGAAGGGGGACAGGATGTTGCCCGGACTGCTTCAGAGATTGCAGAAACGGAATTCAAAAGGATTTCAGACTTATTTGGGTTTACTCCCTACCATAAAATAAAGATTTTCCTTTACTTATCAGCCAATGACCGCCTGATGAGTAACATTGGATTAGGGAGCAACACCAATCCAACAGGAGGGAAAACAAACTTCACCAAGTCAATTACTGAAATCGTTTATAACGGAACTCTGATACAACTTCGGCAACAGATTTCTGCAGGTATTGCCCAAATCCTGATAAGAGATATGTTGTTTGGAGGCTCCCTTAAAGATGCCGTCCAAAATTCGTATTTGCTTACACTTCCGGACTGGTTTGTTGGAGGGGCGATTCGATATGCCTCAGAAGGTGCAGGAGTTGAAATGGAAGATTTCATGCGAGAAATAAACCAAAGAAAAAAACTCCGGCTGCCTTCAAATTTTGTTGGACCAGAAGCCTACCTGATTGGTCAATCTATTTGGTGCTACATCGCTGAAAAATACGGACGTTCTTCAGTCGGAAACATATTAAATCTTACCAGGATCACCCGAAATGAAGAAAATGCCATTTATGGTACTTTAGGAATTCCTTTTATTTCTTTTCTACGAGATTGGAAAAACCACTACTTAAATCAAAACATCAATACTTCCCTGTTTTTCTCAAACCCTCCTTCAAATTTAAAAATCCATAGAAATCGAATTGCAAGATCTTACAGGCAGTTGCAAATCAGTCCCGACGGTGAATCATTGGTTTACTCCCAAGATGCCAAAGGAAAGTTCCAGTTGGTTGTTCACAATTTGAAAACTGGTAAGGAGGGGATAGTTTTCCGGGGGGGATCAAAGGTTTTGCAACAAGGTACTGAAAGTGAATTCCCTCTGGCTTGTTTTAAAGATGATCAAACTCTAATCATTGCCTATCCTTATAGGGGCAAATGGAAGGGATTAGAGATGAATTTGAAAGGAAGAAACCGAAAAAACCTATCCATTTTCAACCCTTTTCATGGCCTGTTTTCCATTAAAGTATCGCCATCTGGCAAAAAATTAGCAGTATCAGGGGCGCTTGACAATTTCTCTGATATTTTCATTTTCGACCTTGAAACAAAAAAACGAAACAGGTTCACAAATGATTCTTATGATGATTTAGACCCATTTTTTTCTAACTCTTCTGATACGGTTTATTTTTCATCAAACCGCCCTGGTCAAGATTCAGCAACCTTGAAAAATCCCATACC
>JBIPNA010000296.1:0-4755 GCA_044375665.1 Catalimonadaceae bacterium | reverse complement strand
GTAAGTTTGTCTCCATCCATTGCATTTTGAAATACAGTTTTCAGGGCTTCTTTTTGTTCCTGGGTCAGCAAATCGAGGGCCGGTTCGCCCTTGTCGATCAATTTGGCTGTCACTTCAGAATCAACCCGCTTCAGACTGGTTTTTTCAACGGTCCTTTCCAGGTAGCCCAGAAAATGGCTGTCAATAATCTGGTCCAAAACGAGGACGTCGTAGCCAAGCTTCCTTACCTGATCAATGTAAAATGCCTGTTTGCTGACATCGTTTGTGTACAGAAAAACCAGTTGTTCGTTCTTATCGGTCTGGCTGGCTTTTACCTTTTCGGTATATTCTTCTAAAGTAAAGTACTCATTTTCCGTGTTTTTCAGGAGCGAAAATCCTTTCGCCTTCTCGGCAAATTTATCTTCCGAAATCTGACCGTATTTTACAAAAAGGCCAATGGAATTCCATTTTTCTTCAAAGGCTTTCCGGTCCTGGGAAAACAAGTCCTGCAGCTTGTCGCCCACTTTTTTGGTGATGTGGCTGTTGATTTTCTTTACGTTTCCATCTGCCTGAAGGTAGCTTCTGCTTACATTCAAAGGAATATCTGGTGAGTCGATAACGCCCTGGAGCAACATCAGAAATTCGGGCACCACGTCTTTTACCTCATCGGTAATGAAAACCTGGCGGCTGTACAGCTGAATCTTATCGCGGACAGGTTCCAGCTCATTTTTGATCTGGGGAAAGTAGAGAATGCCTGTCAGGTTAAAAGGGTAATCCACATTCAAATGGATCCAGAACAGGGGATCGGGATTGAGGGGATACAGTTCCTTGTAAAAAGCCAGATAATCTTCGTCCTTCAGTTCATTGGGCTGACGGGTCCAGAGTGGTGTGGTGTTGTTGATTTTGTCTTCTTCCAGAAACACTTCAACCGGAAGGAATTTTCCGTACTTGTCCAGAATTGACTTCAGGCGGAATTTATCCAGAAACTCTTCAGAATCTTCGGCGATGTGGAGAATAATATCTGTACCTCTGGTAGTCCGTGCACCTTCGGTGATCTCAAATTCCGTATTTCCGTCACAGATCCAACGGGCCGGAGCGGCATCATCCCGGAAACTGAGGGTTTGGATTTCCACGTGCCGGGAAACCATAAAGGCAGAATAAAACCCAAGTCCGAAATGCCCGATAATTTGCTGCCCTGCATCAGAATCGCCTTTGTATTTTTCTACAAATTCTGCGGCTCCTGAAAATGCAATCTGGTTGATGTACTTTTTAATCTCCTCGGCCGTCATTCCCAATCCGTTGTCCGAAATGGTAATGGTTTTGGCATCCTTGTCGAAGGTGACGGTCACTTTCAAATCTCCAAGCTCGCCCCCATATTCACCCAGCTGAGCCAGTTTTTTTAATTTTTGGCAGGCATCTACGCCATTCGACACCAATTCCCGAAGGAATATTTCGTGGTCGGAATAGAGGAATTTTTTGATGATGGGGAAGATGTTCTCGGTATGGATGGAGATGGAGCCCTTTTCCTGAATCATAGTTGATATAAAGTATTGGTTTGGAATAGAATCAGCCACGGTGTTTCAAAAACCAGGCCGTGGGAAGTTCAATAGACATTTTGTCAGCCAGGGCATATGGCTAAGTGAATCCACCCCGGATCTGAAAGGCTTTTCAGGGACAAATTTTCCAGGCTCCAGGACCTATTGATGGTTGGTTTTTCTGAAAATCTATGGTCAAAATGATGCAGCAAAAGGTCTTGAAAACAGCGCATTTCTCATGATGTGATTTTCTTTCAGGGCCATCACATCCGGGAACTGCCGGAAAGCGTCGAAACAAATAGAAAAAAACCAAGCTGGCAGTTTTATTCATTCATTATTATTGAAGACCTATTTGTTCAACAACCTATGATGAGATCGTTACTTTTTGGATTGGTGTTTGGTTTTTGTGCAGTTTCTGCTACCGGTCAGTTGAGGTTACAACTGCGTGGTGGAAATGTGGATTTGCAGCCTAATATCGGAAAAACAGATCTGATCGACAGATCCAGGGCAGGTAACATTTTTTTTGAAGGCAAGGCCTATGTCATCCTGTCTTTCCCTTCGGTTCCGGATGCCGGGCAAAAGGCTGTTTTAGAATCTGATGGAGTAGAGTTCCTTTCCTTTCTCCCACCCACCTCGTTTGTGGTCCGCTTCCCTGAACAATTGGATCAAAGCCTGCTGGTTAAGTCCAGGGTTTTGGGGGTATATGCTGCCGATCCATCCTGGAAAACTTCGCCAGATCTGAAGGCCTGGGTTCTGGTTCCCAATCATGCCCGGATGGAAGGACAAAAAGTAAAGCTGGAAGTTCTGGCGCATGCCACCATGAGCCGGACTGAACTGATGTCGGCTCTGAAACGAAAAGGTTTTGCTCCCTACGGAGGTCGGGAAGATTCCAGGCTGACTCAGGTGGATGTTCCTTTTGATCAGGTGGCCCGGGTCGCAGGTTTGCCATTTGTGGAATGGGTTGAACCCGTGCATCCGGAAGAATTGCCCGTCAATCTGCCGGGGGTCAATACCCATCGGGCCGGGATCCTGCAATCTGGTATGCCAGGCCAACGTAACCTGAAAGGGGAGGGTGTCGTGGTTGGTGTGGGAGACGGCGGCTACGTCAGACCCCATTTTGATTTCGACAACAACAGGTTGTTCAATATCGTTGCACCCACCTACGGTTCATACGGAGACCATGGGGATCACGTAAGCGGGACAGTTGGCGGGGGAGGAATCCTGAATCCATTCGCCAAAGGAATGGCTCCGAAGGCCAACATCATCACCCACCAGTCTTCCACCATTCTCAATGCCAGCTATTTTACCAACTATGGCATGGTTCTGACCAACAATTCTTATGGATTTGGGATTGCCTGTCCAACCACCGGGAATTACTCCAACTACACCGCAACTTCGGTTTTTGTTGACAACCAGCTGCGGAATACACCCAAGCTGTTGCATTGTTTTGCAGCCTCTAACGATGGGGGAATAACTCCATGCGGATCTTATACCGGGGGATTTGGGACCATTTCCCTTGGGTATGGTACCTCCAAAAATGCCCTTGTTGTAGGTGCTGTCAGTGAAACCGATGCACTTGCAGGTTTTTCCAGCAGAGGCCCCACGGCAGACGGGCGTGTAAAGCCTGAAATCTGCGGGGTCGGAACAAGTGTTCTTTCCACCATTCCCAACAATACATATGGCAGTAAGAACGGAACTTCCATGGCAACTCCCGGAGTTACGGGTACGCTTGCCTTACTTTATCAGCGGTACAAGCAACTCAATGGAGGCCAGAATCCCGATGCAGCGCTGATCAAAGCAGTGGCCTGCAATACTGCGGATGATCTGGGAAATGCCAATGTGGATTACCGCCATGGGTATGGAAGAATCAATGCCTTGCGTGCCGTAAAAGTGCTGGAGAACACCACCTGGTATGCCAACAGCATTGCTCAGGGAGCCACTCAAAATGTTACGCTGAATCTTCCGGCAGGATTGAACCAGCTTCGGGTTATGCTATACTGGTCAGACAGAGAAGGAAACGCTTCTGCCAATCCCAGCCTGGTCAACAACCTGAATCTGGAAGTCATTGATCCTTCGGCAACCACCTGGAATCCCTGGATTCTGGATCCGCTTCCTGCCAATTGCAACAATGTAGCAGTGCGGGGTGTAGACAACCTCAACAACATTGAACAAGTAACGCTCAGCAATCCCGCCGCCGGAAACTATACACTCCGGGTTACTGCACCAACCGTCCCATTTGGTCCGCAGAACTATTATGTGGTGTATGAATACCTTCAGCCTGCTGTAGAACTGACTTATCCCACAGGAGGGGAATTTCTTCCCTCCAACATAGCCCGGAACATCACCTGGAATGTGGCTGGACTAAGCGGTGGAAACCTTATCCTGGAATATTCCACCAACGGCGGAACAAACTGGACAACCATCTCTTCTTCAATTTCTGTGACAGCTACCCGGTTCTCCTGGACGCCGGGGGCCGGTTTTGCCCCGTCCAACAACGTCACCCTCCGGATCCGGCACAGCATATCGGGTATGAATTCCGTTTCTGCCCCGTTTACCATTTCGGGCTGGCCTACCGTTGCGGCCTCCGTCTGCGACCGCCATGCCTACCTTTCCTGGCCTGCCCAAACTGGTGCTGTCAGCTACGATGTACTCCATTTTCCCAATGGGGAGCCGGAATTGCTGGCCAATACGACCTTCCTTAGCCGGGTGGTTGGAGGACTGGTTAACGGAATCGAGTATTTTTATGCTGTTCGTCCAGTTTTTGCCGGTTTTTCGGGGGAACGCAGCGCAGCAATAAAAGTAACGCCTTCCAATGCAGTTGCTTGTCCTGTGGCCAATGATGTGGGTATTTTCTCCATACTCCCTACAAGTGGCCGGCAGTTTACCAGCACAGCACTTTCTTCCACCCAGGCTATCCAGGTGTCCATAAAAAATTATGGAACAGGGGCTCAGACTGGAATTGATGTTCCTTTCTCCTACAGATTAAACGGAGGTTCTGTTCAATCAACAATATTCAATGGAACACTGGCCTCCAATACGGCCACTGCAAATCTGACTTTCCCCGGCACAGCTGATCTTTCGGCCACCGGCAGCTATGTCATCGAAGCCTGGACAGCTTTGCCCGGAGATCTGAATCTTTCCAACGATACCCTCAGAGTAACCATCAGGCAACTGGCCAATCCAGCTGTAAACCTCCCGGTTACGGAAGATTTTGAATCCCTTTCGACCCAGACCCATCGGG
>JBIPNA010000024.1:0-17867 GCA_044375665.1 Catalimonadaceae bacterium | reverse complement strand
CCAATTGAAACCTTCCGCTTAAATCTGTCAGGAAACTGAATCCAGAAGGCAATAGCCGGCAGTTTGCAAAAGGAATGGGTTCTTCATTGCCGTTTTCCCTGATGATGCCCCGTAAATTTCTATGCTGTGCCTTAAGGGAAAGGACTGGGATTGATAGTGAAATGATCAGTCCGGCAAATAGGCGATAGAACATATTCAGCAAACCTAATATGTAAAATTAGGTAAACCAAATTTAATCCAGTGGGCATACCAAATAATGCTGCAGTTCAATAGATGATTTCTTCAGTAATGGTCGAATCGCCCGCTTTTCGGGTATCATTTTAGCATTACTTTGCCCATGCTTTTACTGCTCATTTATGCGTTGGTTGTTTTTAATAATAGGTTGTCTTTTTTCACTGGATTTGTCGGCCCAAAAGTCAGGGCTTAGGGGGAAGGTGTCGGACGAAAAGGGTAATCCGATACCATTTGCTTCCATTGGTGTAGAAAAAGTGGCATTGGGTACGATGGCAAATGAAGAGGGATCTTACCGGTTGGACCTTGCCCCAGGCAATTATGTGGTTTATTTTCAATGTCTTGGATTTAAAACGGTCCGCAAGGAAATCAGCATTTCAAAAGGTTGGGAAGAAGCCACAATTGTCCTTAATGAACAGGTTATTCAAACAAAGGACGTGACCATTGCTTCCAGAAATGAAGACCCGGCTTATGCCATAATGCGAAAAGCAATAGCCAGGGCCAGAATCAATAAGTTGATGGTGGATGCTTATACTGCTGAGGCCTACATCAGAGGAAGTGGGCGGATTCTTGAGTTGCCTTTTTTTCTCCGGGGTATGGCCAGAGACAACGGCTTTGATGAGAATACCGTTTTTTTTAAGGAGACAAGAGAAATCCTCGAGTTTTCCCAACCCAATACTTTTAAAGAACGGGTGATTGCTTCAAGAAGTACTTTTGGAATGGCCGAAATTCAACAGAATTTTTTGAAAGAGGATTTGTATGCGCCTGAATTTGGAGGATCGGTTTCTCCTTTGAGTCCGGCAGCCTTTCGAACCTACCGTTTTGAATACCTTGGGGCATTTACCGACCGCGGACATGAAGTTTTTAAAATCAAAGTGATCCCCAAAGTAGATGGATCCAATGTCTGGGCCGGGGAAATTTTTATTATTGATCAGATTTGGTGCATTCATTCTGCCCGGCTCTCGGGCTTAAACGAGGGGTTTAATCTCACCTTAACCCATCAATATGCCCCCTTCGAAGGGATTTGGATGCCGGTCCAGCAAAGGCAGGAAATCCGGGGGAAAGTACTTCAAATCAGAATTGAAGCCATTTACAACGCCGTAATCCGGAAGTATGTCCTGAAAAAAAATCAAAAGCTTTATGCCGATTTTCAAAAGATTGAAGAGGAAATAAATGCCAAAACCGATGATGCGATCAGGAAAGCTCCTGAAAAACCTGATTTTAAAGCAGTGGACAAGCTGGATAAAAAGACCATGCGGAAGCTGGCCAAAACGTATTTAAAAGAGAAAATAAAGAACCGCATCCGACCTTCTGGTAAAAAAACACCGACACCTCATTTGGTTTCTGATTTTTCCTACTCGGTAGACACAAGTGCTGCAAAAAAGGATTCTGCCTATTGGGCTGAAAATCGTGATGTACCACTTACTGAAATGGAAATTAAGAGTTTTCATAAACTGGACAGTATTCGGGTTGTTGAAGAAAAAAAGGATTCGGTTGACAAAAAAAAGTCAGGCGGTGGGGGAGAATTTATGAGTTTTTTGATGGGCCGAAGTTTTGCCTTTGGGAAAAAGGACAGTCTGGGGCGTTCTCCATTGCTTTTAAAGTGGTTTTCCCCATTAAAAGGGCTTCAATTTAATGCAGAGGAAGGTTATGTGATCGAACAGGAATTGTGGTTGAAGATGGCATTGCGCTCTTCAAGAGACAGAATCGCCGACGACCGGACCTACCTTCAGTTTGGTCCAAAAATCAGGTATTCATTTGCCCGTGAAAAGGTGCTGGGTTCCGGGATTTTTCAATTTGGGCATCAGGATTGGACCTTAGAGTTGGGGGGTGGAATGGATATGCGTCAATACCATCCCGAAAATCCCATTTCAGTTAATGTGAATACCAGTTATGCCATTTTGGATCGAAGGAACCTGATTCGTTTATATGAGTCTGAATTTCTCAGAGCCAGATTCCTGAGGAAACTTACAAGTCGGTTCGAAGGAGAGATCGAGGTTGACTGGGAAAACAGGATTCCTGTAGCCAATTCCCCAAACGTAAAAAACCTGAAGGGGAAGGTCCTGGAATTTGAACCCAACCTGGTGGTTATGCCATATGTAACAGGACTGCTTCCCCAGGGAACCCAGATTTACAGAAGCCGTGTGGCTGTAGATTGGTATCCTTCTCTGGTGGCATCGATGTACAATGGAAGGATTGGTTTCCACGCGGGTAGTTCTCCCCGGATCCGATTGGAATGGACACAGGCCTACCCATTTGGGAGTATCCCAAAACCAAAGTTTTCTAAAATTGATCTTTCATACAGGCAGTCTCTTGAACTTCCCCGGGGATCCCGAATGGAGCTTTTTTTTCGGGGAGCGGGTTTCCTGCAGGCTGACAAGATTGATCTTATGGATGCGATCCATGTCCTCGGGAACCGGACCTTTCTCGTGGGTGGACGATCGGTGGAATCGTTCAGGAATTTGCCTTATTACGCATTCTCCAACAGAAAACCCGTTTTTGAAGGCCATTTTCAATGGTACCGCAATGAAATCCTTGCGGGGTGGTTTTTTCCAAAAACGCGTAACTGGAAAGAAATGGTTCTGCTAAATGGAATGGCCAATACAGGGCAACCAACTTTCGTGGAAATAGGGTATGGTGTAGACCAGATATTCAGGTTCCTTCACACTGAAGTTGTTTATTCCCGGTTTGCCAATGGAAAAGGAGAGTGGCGTTTCTTGTTGGGAGGAAATTTTTCATTTTCCATTCAACCCAGGACATACGACCGGAATGTTGAAACCGGAATTAGTTTCTAACCTTATTGAAGGAAAGGTTCGATTGGTTGGGTTTGCGGTTCTTTCAGGAAAGCATCCCTTTGGCTTGTGTTTTCGAAGAGATATACAGCATAACCGCCCCAACCCCCTCCACAATATTTTTTTGCGATTTCACCAAAAGTGGGTAAAGGATCCATTCCTTCCCCAAATTGAATATCCAACGTTTTGTTGATGGCAGATGCAAGGAGGCCAATGCTTTCTTTACCAGGCAAAACTGCTTCTCTGGCTATTTTTCCCGCTTCAAAAATGGCATCAAAGTCGCGGGTCAGATCTGTTTTTTCGTAAGTGACATGGTTTTTCCCTGTCCAGAAAAGTCCCATTTTACCTTGGAGAAATGAACCCGAGGTTTTAAAATCCAATATGGGTTTGGGCCCGGATTTCCATACGCACAGGCCGGTTTCTTTGATAACAGCCGGATCTTGCCAGCCAACACCAAGGTCCAGTTCAGATTGAACTCCATTTTTTCCCATAAGCAAGGCATACGCAGCAGAACCACCCAGACCTCCACCAATTTCAAAGGGCCATTCATGAAGGCTTACTTTTGGTGTTATGGCACAATTTACAATGAAGCCTCCTTCTCTGGCAAGTTTGGGAACATCCAGCCAACCGCCTGCGAAGTCCACGCGGAGTGGAAGTTCCTGAGGCGCTTTGATGTAATTGATGATTTCGGTTGTAGAAACCTTTTCGTAGTTCAGGGTTTTGGGTAAAACGACATACTCTGCACCCACCTCCCGGCAAAGGGCTTTTTTATCCTCGGCAAACTTATCATCCTCCGTTACAGCCAGAATCTGGGGCCTTGTCCGCAAAAAATGTGATTTGAAATCGAGCCCTATAATTTCATCATCACCAACAACAACCTCATCAATCATAGAAAGTGACTCAAGAAGACGTTGTTTGTGGTAAACTGGTAAGGAAGACTTCCGGTTCTTGTGAATTTTAAGACTCTTTTCTCCGGCGAAGGATACAATTAAAAAATCACCCAGCGATTTTGCCTGACTAAAAAATTCCACATGGCCTCCGTGAATGATATCGTAGCAGCCGGAAACAAAGACTTTTTTCATGGTTTTGGTTAACAAGGGGCCAAATAAACAAAGGCAGGTTTGATTTCGAAGGCTGGCATTTAAAATTCCGGAAAAAACTATGGGAGGTAAAACCGATCTGCTATTCTTTGCCCGGCTTCGTTAACCCATATAGCCTGGTAAACTCCTGGCGGGAGCGTTAAATGGTATCCCTTCAAGGTTATTGGTTTTCGAAGAACATTCCTTCCCTGAAGATCAAATATTTGAAATCCTTCTTTAGGCAATTCATGGAACCAGGCCTTGCCATCAGCTACCCAAAAATTAGTTTTTTTCTGCCTCAAGATCTGCTTTTGATCAACAGTGAAGGTTGGTGTTAGCTCAGGGTTCCGGACCCTAAGCCAGTAGGCTATTCCGTTGGAGGAACCACAAAAGTAAAACAAGCTATCTCCCGAAACATGTAAGTCGTAGGCAGGTGAGGGTGCCGTAAAATTCCAGAACTGCTCTCCCTGACTTATCCCAGAATCATTCAGCCGCATCAAAAAGGGACTGACGGGTCCCAAACCCTGGGTTCCGGCGTTTGAATAACCGCCTACCCAAAATCCTTGTCCGGTAGCTTTTCGGATTAAAAAGGCGGCGTCCTGGCCACCGGAGCCCAGCCATTGTTGCCATTGAATTACTCCATCCGGACCCAAAATGGTTAATGTAGCATCAAATTCCGGGCCGGCTGAAGTTGAAGATTCTCCCACCAGCCAAATCCGACCATCGGGTCCCTCAAGCAATTGCTGGGATCCGTCGTTCCAGGTGGTGGCCACCATCTGATCCCAAATCCAGTTGCCATTGGAATCCAGTCGACCCACCAGTGGATTAATTCCATTAAAATCTACATCTCCATTAAAAAGAATATCGCCATTTGCAGCTTCGATGGCATACTTGGCATGGTCATTTGGTCCGAGACCATCCTGGAAAATCCAATCGGGATTGGCTGAATTAAGGCTGACTTTCGCAACGAGGTAATCATTTCCCTGGGCCCCCGGACCACCCCGGAACCCTGCCAGCAATAATTTGCCAGATTTGGTGGACTGGACTTCCTCAATTACAGCCTGGTCAAGACCGTTTAATTTGGTCACCTGCAGGATTGCCTGGGTATCGCAAACGGCCATAAATTGTTCCTCCACCCCGACTGAGTTTGTCTCACTATAAACAAGGGCCAGCCGGCTGCTGGAACGCAACCAAATCATTCCTGAGAAATTTTGAGGCCCTGAAAAGGGAAATGAAAATCTTCTCACCACTTGCCCTTCACCATTGAGGCGGTAAAGCCAGATACTCAAATAATCATCCCCAATGCGAAGGCGTGTCCCTCCAATCCAGAACTTCCCCCAGGAATCTGCCTCCAGATCATATGCGGTTTGCACCTCTGCGGTATCCAGAAAAAAACGCCTCAGTTCCTGAGCATTCAGTCTGAAATTGGAGAAAAGCAGTCCAAAGAAAAAAAACCAGAAAAGAAGCACTGACTTATGCCAGTGGTTTGTTTTTGAATGGGAACAAAAAGAACCACGATTCATACTGGTTTTGAAATAGTCATGACAAAGGAAATCCCGGTTAAATTTCTCCTTTTGATCTCATTTTATTGAACATTGATCAGGAAGTGGTTCTTTTTTCCTTTTTGAATCAAGAAATAACTTCCTCTTACAGGCTTTGGTTTTTGCTCGTCTGGACTTGAAATTTTCTGGTTGTTGATGGACACCCCACCACCCAGGATCATTTTTCTCGCTTCTCCTTTGCTGGCAAAAATCTGACCTTCGGTTCCAGGTCCCAGAATTTCAGTCCAGTCATTTTCCATTTGGGAGGCAGGAATTTTGGTTTGAGGAACACCTGCAAATACCTGCAGAAATTGTTCTTCTGGCAATTTCTCCAGAACGTCAAGTGTTTGTTTCCCAAAAAGGACAGCCGTAGTGAGTCTGGCAGTTTCCAAACCACCTTCGCCATGTACAAGGATGGTAACTGCCTCTGCCAATGCTTTTTGCAGGATGCGTTGACCGGGATCCTGGAGGTGTTTTGTTTCGAGGTCCAGAATTTCGGATTGTGATAAAAAGGTGAGCCGCCGTATTAGAACCGGAGCTTCTGCATCGCCGACATTAAAAAAGAACTGGTAAAACTGATAAGGTGAAGTTTGATTGGCGTCCAGCCAGATGTTTCCGCCTTCCGATTTGCCAAATTTACTCCCATCTGCTTTGGTAATCAGAGGTGTTGTGACAGCAAATGCCTCCTTTTCTCCGCCCATTCTGCGGATCAGCTCAGTTCCTGCGGTGATGTTACCCCATTGATCAGACCCTCCCATTTGGAGACGGACACCCTTGTTTTCATATAGCCATTGGAAGTCGTATCCCTGAAGCAATTGATAGGAAAACTCGGTATAGGAGAGGCCTGTCTCCAATCGCCTTTGGACCGAGTCTTTTGACATCATATAGTTGACAGTGAGATGCTTACCAATTTTTCGTAAGAAATGGATGGCACCCATTGGCCCAAACCAATCCAGATTGTTCACTACCTCTGCCTGTTGAGGACCAGGGGTGAAATCGAGGAAGCGTTCCAATTGTTTGCGGATGGCTTCAACATTTGTTTGAATGGCTGCTTCATCGAGTAAATTCCTTTCTGCCGATTTGCCAGAAGGATCTCCGATCATACCGGTGGCGCCTCCAACCAGTGCTATGGGTTTATGACCGGCTTTTTGAAGGTGCATTAATAGAACTATGGTGGCCAGGTTGCCAATGTGAAGAGAGGTTGCTGTTGGGTCAAATCCGATGTAGCCGGAAATGGCCTCAGTAGCTAAACTGGCCTCAAGGCCTGGGGTAATGTCCTGGAGCATGCCCCGCCAGCGGAATTCAGGAATAAAGTTTTCTGCCATATGGAAACAAAAAAACCACCTAAAGAGGTGGTTTGTCTGGTGGAGAATATCGGAGTCGAACCGATGACCTCTTGCATGCCATGCAAGCGCTCTAGCCAGCTGAGCTAATCCCCCGTTTTTGGGACTGCAAAGGTAATGTTTGAAATAGAAACTACAACCTCAATAGTTCACTTTTTTGACATTTCAGCATTTTAGGGAAACAACTCATGTTTTCAATTCCATGATTTTTTTCTTTGATGGTAATCGTTTTGGGAAGTGCATTTGCCAATCCGTGTTTGAAATGAGGCATATTGAAATTGGCTGTTTTGGTCAGATTAAATGGTGGTTTTGAGTCCTGGTTTTTTCCTCAAACAAAAATGCCCCTTAAAAAAGAGGCATATGTTAAAACAAAGGTTGTATTTTAAAGGACTTCTTCAAAAACTCCTTCGAGGTGTGTAGCAATTACTTCGGCAGAGCGCCCTTCAATATGTTGGCGTTGAACGAAATGAACCAATTCTCCATTTTTGAATAAGGCAATAGACGGAGACGAAGGAGGGTAGGGAAGGGTAAACTCACGGACTTTAGCCGTAGCTTCTTTGTCCACACCTGCAAAAACGGTAATGAGTTTTTCAGGTTTTTTACCAGAGCGTACCAGTGCAAGCTTAACGCCAGGGCGTGCAGTTCCGGCCGCACAGCCACATACTGAGTTGATAACCACCAGGGTAGAACCCTCGGGATTATTCAATTCCTTTTCTACTTCTTCACTGGTTTTCAATTCATTGAAACCAACTGAAGTCAGGTCCTGGCGCATCGGCGCCACCAATTGTTCTGGATACATAAGTGTTTTTGTTTATAGGAAACCGAGTTCAAGTTTTGCTGCTTCAGACATCATATCCTGGTGGTAGGGCGGGTCAAAGGTAAGTTCAACGTGGACTTCCCCAATACCTTCCATGGCTGCAATCTTAGAACGAACCTCCTCAGGAATCGTGCCAGCAGAGGGACAGTTGGGAGAGGTCAGTGTCATTTTGACATAAACGTTGTTTACCGGATATACCTCTATTTCATAGATCAATCCCAAATCGTAAATATCAACCGGGATTTCCGGATCATATATGGTTTTGATCGTTTTTCGGACCTCCTCCTTAAGTTCTTCGTCGGTCAGCATCATGTTCAATAAACTACGAATTATCGAAAAGGGTTCAAAAAAAAAGGGAACCTGAGGTTCCCTTTTTTGTTTTAGGCATCTGCCTTAGGTTCATCCTCTGGGCTTTCGGCTTCAGGAGCATCAGGCTCACTGGCGGAAGTATCTGTTTCTGCAACAACATCATTTACGATAGGGGCAGATTCTTCAACTACAACCGCATCCTCAACAACCGGAGCAGCAGCAGCAACAGAAGGAGTTGCAGCAACTACCTCGCTGCCTTCAGCTTTTTTGGCACCACGACGGGTTCGTTTTGCTTTGGCAGGAGCTTCGGCTTTTACTGCCAGCAATACTTCGTTGTAATCAACCAGTTCAATCAGTGCTGTTTCAGCAGCATCCCCCTGGCGGGTACCCAATTTAATAATCCGGGTGTATCCACCATTTCTGGTTGCAATTTTCTCAGATACTTCTCCAAACAAGGTCTTAATAGATTCTTTGTTTTTTAAGTAAGAGAAAACGATACGACGATTGTGGGTAGTATCCTCTTTCGATTTTGTAAGAAGAGGTTCTACGTACTTGCGCAATTCTTTGGCTTTGGCAACAGTGGTAACGATTCGCTTATTCAGGATAAGAGAATTGGCCATGTTGGAAAGGAGAGACTTCCGGTGGGAGGCGGTCCGTCCAAGATGATTATTTTTTTTGCCGTGTCTCATGATTAATCTTCGTCTAATCTGTACTTAGCTACATCCATTCCAAAGGTCAATCCTTTTTCAGCGATCAGCTGTTCCAATTCTGTCAATGATTTTTTTCCGAAGTTCCGGAACTTCATCATATCCGATACTTCTAATGCAGCCAGGTCGCCAAGGGTTTTGATATCCGCAGCTTTGAGGCAGTTATAGGCCCGAACAGACAAGTCCAGATCTGTAAGAGAAGTTTTAAGAAGCTTACGCATCTGCAACCACTCTTCGTCAACTGTTTCTTCCTCCTGTGGACGTGCGATTTCGAAAGTCATGGCCTGATCGCTGAATAACATAAAATGTTGAATCAGGATGTAGGCTGCGCCTTTCAACGCCTCTTCAGGATGGATTGAACCATCTGTTTTGATCTCGATAATGAGTTTTTCGTAATCCGTTTTTTGCTCAACCCTTGTGTTTTCAACACTGTAGGTTACGTTTTTAATCGGAGTGAAAATTGCATCAATAGGAATTACACCCATTGAAGCGTCAGCATTTTTATTCTCCTCAGCTGGCACATATCCTCTCCCTTTTTCTACTGAAATTTCGATTTCGAACGAAAAAGCAGGATCGATTTTACAAATGACATGCTCAGGATTGAGAATACTGAAGGAGGTCGTAAAATTGGCAATGTCTCCGGCAGTAAATGCATCTTTATTTTTCAAAAAGATGTTGATTTTCTGATCAGGACTGTCTACCAGTTTTTTAAAGCGAACTTGTTTAAGGTTCAGGATGATTTCTGTAACGTCTTCAACAACACCTTCAATGGTAGAAAATTCGTGAAGAACGCTTGGAATTTTAATGGATGTAATGGCATATCCGTCAAGTGAGGACAAGAGTATCCTCCGCAGGGAGTTGCCAATTGTCACTCCATAACCTTTTTCAAGAGGCTTGAACTCGAATAGACCATGAAAGTCGTCGGCTTTCTCCATGACGACTTTGTCTGGCATCTGAAAAGCAAGAATGGAAGACATAGAGATTATTTAGAGTAAAGTTCGACGATGAGTTGTTCCTGGATGTTTTCGGGGATTTGATCCCTCTGGGGGTAGGAAATAAAGGTCCCGGAAAGTTCTTTTCCATCCCACTCCAACCAATTGTATTTTCTGGCACTGCGTCCTGCCAGACTTTCAGTAATGGCAGACAACGATTTTGATTTCTCACGAACAGCCACAATATCCCCAGGTTTTACACTGAAAGAGGCGATGTTTACAACCTCACCGTTCACAGTGATGTGTTTGTGGGTAACCAATTGTCTCGCACCTGCCCGGGTAGGGGAGATGCCAAGACGGAATACTACATTATCCAGACGAGCCTCGAGAAATTTAAGGAGGTTTTCGCCTGTAATACCCTCTTTACGGGCAGCTTTAACAAAAAGATTGGAGAACTGACGCTCCAAAACACCGTAGGTATATTTTGCTTTTTGTTTAGCCGCCAACTGGATGGCATATTCCGATTGTTTACGGCGTTTTCCACGACCATGCTGACCTGGTCCGTAGTTTTTCTTTTGTAAGGTTTTGCTGGGACCAAAGATCGCGTCTCCAAACCGACGTGCAATTTTGGTTGTGGCTCCGGTATATCTTGCCATGGTTTATACTCTTCTCTTTTTAGGTGGACGGCATCCGTTATGCGGAAGCGGTGTTACATCTTTAATTACTGCCACTTCAAGGCCACAGTTCTGAATGGTGCGGATGGCAGATTCTCTTCCAGCACCAGGACCCTTAACAAACACATCTACTTTACGCATGCCTAATTCGTATGCAACCTGAGAACAATTCTCAGCAGCACGTTGGGCAGCATAAGGCGTGTTTTTCTTTGAGCCTTTAAAGCCCATTTTTCCGGCAGAAGCCCAAGAGATTACTTCGCCGTTGTTATTGGTTATCGATACAATAATGTTGTTAAATGAAGCTTTGATATGGGCCTGCCCTGTAGCTTCAACGATAACAACACGTTTCTTGGCTTTGTCTTTTCTTTTCTGATTCATCCTTTAACCTATTTGGTAGCCTTCTTTTTGTTGGCTACAGTTTTGCGTTTTCCTTTCCGGGTACGGGAGTTGTTCTTTGTCCGCTGTCCACGTAAAGGCAATCCTTTCCGGTGACGAAGACCCCGATAACAACCAATATCCATCAATCGCTTGATCGACATCTGTACTTCAGATTTAAGTACTCCCTCCACTTTGAATTCGGCACTGATAATGGCCCGTATGGCATTGGCTTCTTCCTCCGACCATTCGTTTGGCTTTTTATCATGATTTATTCCTGCTTTTCCCAAAATGGATGTAGCAGAGCTCCGACCAATTCCGTAGATGTAGGTCAAAGCGATTTCCCCTCTCTTGTTTCCGGGGATGTCAACTCCAGCAATCCTTGCCATTATCCTTGTCTTTGTTTGTACCTTGGATTCTTTTTATTAATCACGAAAAGTTTTCCTTTTCGTCGGATGATCTTGCAGTCTTCACTGCGCTTTTTCACCGAAGCTTTTACTTTCATTTTATTATTTGTATCGATAAACAATTCGTCCTTTGGAAAGATCGTAAGGGGAAATTTCCAGCCTTACTTTATCTCCAGGAAGAATTTTGATGTAGTGCATCCGCATCTTTCCTGAGATATGGGCAATCAATTGGTGCCCATTGCCTAACTCTACTCTGAACATGGCGTTTGACAATGCCTCCAGAATAGTACCGTCCTGTTCTATTGAAGATTGCTTAGCCATGATAATTTACTTTTTGAGATTCGGTAATGAATTCAAATGTTGTCAATGGTTCTGCTTTGCCATCTACAATAGCTACTGTATGCTCGAAATGCGCTGAAGGCAATCCATCCTGGGTTTTAATGGTCCAGCCATCTTTTTCCTGACGAACTGTTCTTTTTCCCAGCGTTACCATTGGCTCAATAGCCAGCACCATTCCGTTCATTAATTTGGGCCCTTTGCCAGGCTTTCCGTAATTAGGTACTTCAGGCGCTTCATGTAAATTGCGACCGACTCCATGTCCTACGAGTTCCCGGACAATGCCATAGCCATAATGTTCGGCATGGCGCTGAATTTCTGAGCTTATGTCCCCAACACGATTTCCTGCTTTGCATTTGGATATGCCTTTGATCAGGGACGCATAAGTTTCATTTAACAGTTTCTGAACTTCATCACTTATGGTTCCTACTTTGTAGGTATAAGCAGAGTCAGCATGGAAACCATTGTGGTAAACTCCACAGTCAATTGATATAATATCTCCGTCTTTCAGTATGTAATGATTTGGAAACCCATGTACTACGGTACTGTTGACAGAAATACAAAGTGTGAAAGGAAAATTGCGATACCCTTTGAAGGAGGGTGTTGCCCCATTTTCTACGATGTACTTTTCAGCAAATGCGTCCAGATCCAAAGTCTTTATTCCCGGAGTTATCAATTTAGACAATTCTCCGTGCAGCCTGGACAGAATCGCTCCACTCATTCGAATGGCTTCGATTTCTTCACTGGTTTTTACGAATATGTTGTCTTTCAATTTGAACATTTTTATCCGGCCATAATGGCATTTTCGGCAGGTTGATTGAATTTGCCTGATTTCATCATTCCCTCATAATGCTTGTTGAGGAGATAACTTTCCACCTGCTGAAGTGTATCAAGTATTACCCCAACCATAATTAATAAGGAGGTTCCGCCAAAGAATTGAGCAAAATCCCGGCTTACGCCAAATTGACTGGCAATCGAAGGTAAAATTGCAATGATGGCCAGAAAAATGGCGCCAGGCAGTGTAATCCTGTCAACTACTGTTGCGATGTGGTCGCTGGTTTGCGGACCTGGTTTCACCCCGGGAATAAACCCGTTGTTCCGCTTCATATCATCAGCAATCTGATTTGGATTGATGGCGATGGCTGTGTAGAAAAAAGTAAAGATGATAATCAGTAAAGCAAACATGGTGCTGTATTGCCAGCTGGTGTAATCAGAAAATGCATAACCAATCCTAATCAGCCATTCATTACCAGAATTGGAAATCATATTGGTAAAAAACGCGGGAATCAGCATTAGGGATTGTGCGAAGATGATTGGCATTACCCCTGCAGAATTAACTTTGATCGGCAGATACTGACGTTGTCCTCCGTAAACTTTATTCCCAACAATTTGCTTGGCATATTGAATAGGAATCTGACGGACAGCCTGGGTAATCATAACAACACCCATTACCACAAAGAACAACACAAACAATTCCAGAATAAATATCAATGCGCCATTGATATCTCTTGCCATAGCTTCTTTGATGATGGCACCAGGGAAGCGGGAAATAATACCGACCATGATCAGCAATGAAATACCGTTGCCAATTCCGCGGTCTGTAATTTTCTCTCCCATCCACATGCAGAACAATGTTCCGGATGTTAAAACAATAATGGATGAAATACTGAATAGAGAAATTCCGGCTATATCCACCATGTATTCACTGTAAATATACTCTGCAGGAATATTGGAAGAAATATATGCAGCTGATTGAAACAGGCATATGATGATGGTTAAAACCCTGGTGTATTGGTTGATCTTTTTACGACCAGATTCACCTTCTTTCTGTAGTTTCTGAAAATAAGGAACAGCCACCGTAAGCAACTGAAGCACGATGGAGGCAGAAATGTAAGGCATGATGCTGAGGCCAAAAATGGAAGCATTGCTGAATGCACCTCCTAAAAGGGTATCCAGCAGACCAAAGATGCCTTCAGTACTACCTTGAAAACGTGCTCCATCTACTCCGGGCAATACGATGTATGAACCAAGCCGGTAAACGGCCAGAAACAACAACGTATTGAGGATTCGCTCCCGCAAATCCTCAATAGAGAAAATATCCCGAAATGTTTTTATCAGTTTGTTCATCAGGAAACCAGGTTTGTAGAACCTCCGGCCTTCTCAATCTGGGCTTTTGCTGTTTCAGAGAAAGAGTGTGCGGTAACAGATACCGTAGCTTTCACCTCGCCGCGACCCAATACTTTTATTTTATCTTTTTTGGAAATTAATCCGTGGCCCTGAAAAAATGCAAGGTCCATTGTACTTATGCTGTAGGTTTCAGCAAGCTTCTGGAGGTCATCCAGATTCAAAACCTTGTAAGTTACTTTACCAGGATTCTTGAATCCAAATTTCGGCACACGGCGCTGCAATGGCATCTGACCGCCTTCAAATCCGGCTTTTGCGGAATACCCCGAGCGGGATTTGGCACCTTTGTGTCCACGGGTTGAAGTTCCACCCATTCCTGAACCGGAACCCCGGCCGATACGCCTCTCTGACTTGGTGGAACCTTCTGCAGGTTTTAGATTTTCTAATTTCATGGGTTAGATCAATTAACCGTTGAATACTTTTTGAAGGGAAATACCCCGATTTTTTGCGATTTCACCTGGATCTTTCATGTTCACCAATGCATCAACTGTAGCTTTTACCACATTGTGCGGGTTAGACGATCCTTTTGATTTTGCCAGAATATCACGAATTCCGGCACTTTCCAAAACAGCACGCATGGCACCACCGGCAATAATACCTGTACCTGGAGCAGCTGGCTTCAGAAATACAAATCCACCAGAATATTTACCATGGTTTGCATGGGGAACAGTATGCTTATGCATTGGAATCTTTACCAGATTTTTCTTTGCATCGTCAATTCCTTTTTGAATGGCATCGGTTACCTCATTGGCTTTACCCAATCCATAACCAACTATACCATTTCCGTCTCCGACCACAACGATGGCAGAGAAAGAAAACCGACGACCTCCTTTTACTACTTTGGCAACCCGGTTAATGGCAACCACTTTTTCTTTCAATGCATCTCCTTCTACGGAGCGAACGATTCTGTTGCTGTTCATTTTTTAAAATTTTAATCCGCCTTCACGGGCACCTTCTGCCAAAGCCTTTACTCTGCCATGATATAAATAACCACCACGATCAAAAACCACATTCTCAATTCCGGCAGCAACTGCTTTTACAGCAAGAGCTTTTCCTACCTGAGTAGCCATATCAGTTTTTGTGGTTTTTCCTGCCTTTACTTCCAGAGAAGAGGCAGCGGCGATCGTTTTGCCGGCAACATCATCGATCAATTGCGCATAAATCTGCGAATTGCTACGAAATACAGAGATTCTTGGCCTCTCTGTTGTTCCCTTTATCTTTTTACGAATCCGAAGTTGGATTCTTTTTCTGCGGTCTGTTTTCGTTAACGCCATGGCTTATTTAGCAGATGTTTTTCCAGCTTTTCTACGAACCACTTCTCCAACGAAGCGGATACCCTTTCCTTTGTAAGGCTCGACCTCACGAAGACTCCGAAGTTTGGCAGCCACCTGACCAATCAGATGTTTGTCAATTCCTTCAAGAGTTACAATCGGATTCTTACCTTTTTCTGTAATGGTTGAAACTTTGATTTCAGGAGGCAATCCAATCACAAGATTGTGTGAAAAGCCAAGAGACAACTCCAGATTCGATGTTCCCTGTAGTGAAGATTTAAAACCTACCCCTACCAACTCAAGATCCATTTTAAATCCTTCACTTACACCTTTCACCATGTTGGCAATCAATGCACGGTACAAACCATGAAGTGCTTTGTGGCGCTTCTGTTCGGTGGGCCGGGTAACTGTAAGAATGTTGTCCTCTATCGATATCGCAATATCGGGATCAACTGCTTGGGTTAAAGTTCCTTTAGGACCGGTTACAGTAACTACGTTTGATTTTTTATCGACACTAATCTCGACCTTCGCAGGCAGAGGGATAGGTTGTTTTCCAATTCGTGACATGGTCAGTATTTCTTAATAAACGTAACACAAAACTTCACCACCAACATTGTTGATCCGAGCTTCTTTATCGCTCATAATTCCCCTGGAAGTGGATATTATGGCAATGCCCAAACCATTTAGAACGCGTGGCAAACGGGAAGCGGAAGTATATTTCCGAAGACCTGATTTACTGATACGCTCCAACTTCATTATGGCTGGCTCTTTGGAAGGATAGCTGTATTTCAAGGCTATTTTGATGGTTCCCTGTGGGCCATCTTCTTCCACTTTGTAACTCAGAATGTATCCTTTTTCAAAAAGGATTTCTGTTAAACGCTTCTTTACATTAGAAGCTGGAACCTCGACGACCAAATGCCTGGCTTTAATGGCGTTCCGGAGTCGGGTAAGATAATCGGCTATTGGATCAATGACCATACAAATGCGGTATTACACCCCTCTGAAAAAGGGAGTGCAAAAGTAGAGGTTTTGCTTGTAAACGCAAATACAAGCACTAAAAAAAATTTCTGTTTTCTGAAAAGCACCTTGCCAGTTCAATAATTGAAGCTTCTGTGTTGTGTCTGTGAAGCGTTATTCTTAGCCTTTCTTTGGATTCAGGGACTGTTGGTGAGACCATGGCTTTGGTTAAAAAACCCTGTTTCTTAAGGTCTTCCATCCATTGGATGGCTTTTTGAGAATTCCCTGCCATGATATACTGAACGGGCGAATAATTATTTTTCGAAATTGCCTGCCCGGGTGCCTCTAACCATATTTGAATGATTTTCTGCAATTCTTCAGGCCACTCCGGATGGGCGATAAGTCGATCCAACTGATACGAGCACAAAGCAGATTGAACCGGTAATGGTCCGGTTGAGTAAATAAATGCAGGGCAAAAATTAATCAAATAGGATTGGGTAAGCTTACTGCATGCTATTAATGCTCCGGCTGCCCCAAGGGCCTTGCCAAAAGTCAGGATCCTTGCGAAAATTTTTTTCCCTAAATCTTTGTGACAGCCAAGGCCCCTTCCTCCCGGACCCAAAACCCCGGTTGAATGGGCTTCATCCAGAATCAGCTGGGCACCATATTCTTCGCAAACGGCAAGGATTTCTTCCAGCTTACATACATCGCCATCCATACTGTAAATTGCTTCAGTGATGACAAACACATTGCCCCTGGCTTTTTTAATCAGCCGGACCAAATCTTCAATGTCCTGATGCTTAAATGCGTATCGGTCTGCCAGACTTAACCGCATCCCCTCTTTTATGCTCATGTGGCATTGAACATCATATAAATAGGTGTCGCCCCGACCTCCTGCGGTCGAAAGCAAACCGATATTGGCCAGATAGCCACTTGGAAAAAACAAAGTGGCTTCTGCATCAAAAAAAAATGCCCCTTTTTCTTCAAGAGCCACGATCTCAGGGCTTTCCCCGGAAACGAGTCTTGATGACCCTGAACCGCCTTGAATCGATTCCATCTGTTTGATCAGGCCTGGGTCCTGAAAAACACTTTCCCGGCCGAGACTCAGATAATCGTTCGATATAAAATCATTTCCATCCTGAACAGGAAAAGGATGTGTCCGCCTGAACAGCCCGCTCATAGTACGGGCCTGAAGTTTTTTTGCGAACCCTTCCTCTGCAAGGAAATGCGTTGAATTTGTCTGCATCAGGAAAAACCGACGAGTGGTTTTACCCTGCTCAATACTTTTTGCGCAATGGTTCTGGCTTTTTCGGCTCCCAAAGACAACACTCTTTCGATTTCTTCGGGATGCTCCATCAATTCTGTATATGATTTGCGTAAACCGGAATAGCGTCCCATGATTTTCTCAAACAACATTTGTTTGGCTGTACCATAACCGAAATTGCCTCCCCGATACAAATCTCCTAATTCTTTGGTTTCCTCTGGGGTCGCCAACAGACGATATAGCTTGTACACCGTGTCGGTATCCGGATCTTTTGGTTCTTCCAGTGGTGTAGAGTCTGTTTTAATGGACATAACCACTTTCCTGAGCGCTTTTTCTTCAGAGAATATGTCGATGAAATTGTTGTAGCTTTTACTCATTTTCGTTCCATCTGTCCCGGGAACGGTCATGGCTTCTTCCTGAATGGCAGGTTTTGGTAAAACCAATATTTCCTCACCATAGGCATGGTTGAAAGCGGTAGCTATGTCCCTGGCTATTTCAATATGTTGAATCTGATCTTTCCCAACAGGAACCAGTTCGGAGTCGTAAAGCAGAATGTCGGCTGCCATAAGCACCGGATATGTAAACAGTCCGGCATTGACATCTGAGAGCCGGTCTGATTTATCCTTGAACGAATGGGCATTCGCCAGC
>JBIPNA010000023.1:0-17876 GCA_044375665.1 Catalimonadaceae bacterium | reverse complement strand
TTTGCTTTTAGTATTTCGAATTTCTGCCAGGAATCTGTCCTGGTTTTTGATGGACTTTTCAGGCTGGGTTCCCTTTTGGGATTATAACAAAAAAGCCACGGATTTACCGTGGCTTTGGAGTCCATAGATTCAGATTGTGCGGACTAGCGCAGCAGCGTTAAATCGCCTACTTTGGTTTCAGTGCGGCCATCTACAAACCGACACCAGATTTTGTACACATAAACATCCGATTTGCAGAGGTAGCCATTGTATTTACCATCCCATCCCTTATTGAGGGTGGTACTCTCATAAAGAAACTGACCCCATCGGTTAAATACCTGCAGCCTGATTTCGGTTACCCCTTCCGTGAACGGATAGAAGATGTCGTTTGCACCATCCTCGCGGTCCAGGAATCCATCAGATTTCCCATCGGCACGGGGGGTGAAGGCATTGGGCACGATTATGAGGTTTCCTTTTTCGACAATCGCTCCATTGTTCAGGGTGTCGGTATCCACACAGCCTTCCGCACTGGTTACCTGGAGGGTAATGGTATAGCTGCCAGGAGTCCGGTACTGGTGCACAGGGTCTTTTTCTCTGCTGGTAGCTCCATCTCCGAAATTCCACTCATAAGACCAGCCAGCCTGAGGGTAGCGGACAAAGCAGTTCATTTTCTCCTCAGGAATTTTAATGGCCCTTGGTGCCTTTGGTACTGTGGTAAAGCTGGCATCTGGTAATTCATATACAGTTATGATGTTGTCTCTTTTGAGCACAGCTTCTCCGCCAGGACCCGTTACCCTGAGGGAAACGGAATAAACACCGGGGTTTTCATACCGTTTGGATGGATTTTGCTCGGTGCTGGTGGTGCCGTCGCCGAAAGTCCAGAAATATTGGTTTCCGTATTGAGATTTGTTGCGGAAGGTAACCTTCAAAGGTGCACAACCAGCGGTATCAGGCTCGAAATCTACAATGGGCTTGACAGGGCGGATCTGCAGGATCTTGGAAATGCTGTCTGAACAACCCTGTGCATTGGTGGCCACCAGTTTAATGGTCACATTGGTATTGCTCAGTTCAGAAACCAAAGCGCTGTAGTCATGACTTACGTTGAGTGCGCCCGAGGAGTCGCGGGTATTGTCTCCGAAAAACCAGGTGAATTTCCAGTTCTGGCGGTTGGGGGTAAGGTTGCTGAAGGTAGCCACCCGATCCGGTAGCTGGAGAATTTCCGGCGTAATCGAGAAATCTGGTTTCGGTTTGGCATAAACCCGCACCGGCAAGGTTATTTCCTGATTGCAACCTGGTGTATAAGAAGGGTTGCTGATGGCCAGAAGCCTAACATTAAACACGGTATCGGAAGGGCCCGAATAGGTGAAAATGTGCGTAGGGCTGTTTGTGGATGTTAGCGGTGATCCGTCTCCAAAATTCCACTGGTAAATACCTCCAGGATTGTTGCTCAGGTTGGTGAACTTCACCGTAAGGGGCGAACATCCGTTTGGTGTGGCACTGAAAGCAGCCGTCACATCCGGATTTACCAGGATGTTTCGGACCTGAGAATGATAGCAGCCTCTGTTGGTCCATACATGCAATTCTACCCGTACATTCATTTGCTGTGCAAAAGGATTGCTAAAGGTGGTATCCCAGCTGCTTGCATTGGTAAACAGGGTATCGGATCCGGCCAGGCTTGAAATCACCCACATGGAGGAATCGGCCAGTTCTGAGCTGTTTACAAACTGAACCGGAAGAGGTCCGCATCCCAGATAGGTGCTTGCAGCAAATACTGCTTTTGGATTGGCATACACCCTGATGGTTTTGTAGGCTGTGTCGGGACAGTTGAATCCGTTTCGGGAAGCAATAAGGCGGACATTGTAAACTGCATCCTGCTGGCCGTTGTTCACAAAGTTATGGACAGGGTTGGCCACCAGCGAACCCTGGGTATTGTCGCCAAAATCCCAGATAAAGCGGTTTGCATTTTGAGACAGCGCTCCGGCAAGTTGCATCGTAAGCGGAGAGCAGCCGGTAGAATCGGTAATGCCTATTCTTGCGATGGTAAACGGACTGACCAATATTGGCTTGAAAGTGGTATCAGTACAACCCTGTGCCGTCTGAGTAACGAACATCACATTGAAAGGTACATTGGCTGAAGGATTGTAGTTGACAAATGTGTGTTCAACCGTCAGCAACGTGGAATCGAGGCTTGAACCATCCCTGAAATCCCAGAAAAACCGGTCTCCGAGGTTAGGTTGAGCAGATAGCTGGGTGGTAAGCGGAGAGCAACCGCTTTCAGGTGACGCTGTGATAACCCCTGCATCTGGTTTGGCAAATACCCGTACATATTTCCGGATCGTATCGGTACAGGATGAAACCAGGTTGTTTCGTACCACCAGCATCACTTCGGCAATACGGGTGGTGGTGCTGTTGTTGAGGAAAGTGAAATTCAGACCAGAGCCGGAAGAAGATACCGCGTTTCCATCCACAAACCAGGATGCCGAGCTACCTGCAGAGGATAGGTTTACAAAGTTAACTTTCAATGGAGAACATCCGGAGTCTGCACTTTGGGCGAAATCTGCCATGACAAACGGGGCCACCGTAAATTGTCTTTCGAGTTTCGAAACGCAGCCTTTGTTGGAATACGCATTCAGAATAACCCGTACCGTTTTAATTTGGGCGGAGGAGTTTGCTACAACCGTATCATAGTCGGTAGCTGTAACCTCAGTCTGGAAGCCTCCGGAAATAAACTGCCAAACAGATTGGACTGCCAGGGAAGATTGATTTTGAATTGCCACCTGTAGTGGTTGACAACCCGAAACCGGATTGATGTTGAAAGCGGCCACAGGACGTGGATAAACACAAACCGTAAACCAGGCGGTATCCGAACACTCTACGCCAGACCTTTGGGTTACCAGGCGCACCACATGACACTCAGTGCTGTCGGTATTGTTGGTAAAAGTGGTGGATGGATTCATCAGGTTGCTGGTTTCCCCGTTGCCAAAATCCCAGAAGTACTGGTTGGCATTGATGGATTGAGAACCGGAGAAAGAAGCCTGGAAAGGGGTACAACCTACACTGTCGTCAGAAGCAATAACGGCTTTGACAAGAGGACGGATGGTGATGTTTTTGTACGCAGAGTCGGTACAACCTTTGTCGGTAACTACAATTTGTTGCACCCGGAAAATCCGGTTGGTACTGGCATTGTTGTTGCTGAACACATGGAAAACTTCCTGGCTGGTGGTATCCAGTTCTGCCCCATCCCCAAAATTCCAGATGTATCTTGATCCACCAAGGGCTGTTCCGATAAAATCGACCCTGGCCGGACTGCAGGCAATTTCCGGCATGGCATTGATCACCCCGCGGTTTGGTTTTGGAAATACAGTGACATAAGAGACCAGGGTGTCCTGACATTCTTCAGCCAATGCGGCACGGGCAATGAGTTCTATCCTGAACACTTTTGTCCCGGGTCCGTTGTTTTCAAAAGTATAGCTGAAGGAAGTCAGCATATTGCTGACAGGCTGTCCATCCACCAGCCATTGAACCAGGTTTCCTGACAAAGACTGGTTGACAAACCGGACCCGCAGAGGGGAGCAACCTGAATCGGAAGATTGGGTAAAAGCTGCCTGAACTGCCGGGAAAACCGTTACTGTACGGGTTTTCGTATCCGTACAACCCAGTGCATTGGTGGCTATCAATGAGGCTTCTACCTGCAGACTCAGATTGCTTTGGTCGTTGACCAGAACCGTATCGAAAGGAAGTGGCCCTACAGGATGACTCACGTTCAATCCATTTCCTGAGAAATTCCATGTGGCACTCACTGCGCCTGTTGTCAGGTTTGTAAAAGATACCGGAAGTGGATTGCAACCAATCATTGGATTTGGCGCAAACTCGGCCATTGGTTTTGGATACACTGTAATAACAGCAGATGTGGTATCGGGACAATTTACACCTGTCCGGTCGGTTACTAGGCGAATGGTATAGGTCTGAATGGTGTCGGACAGGTTGTTGAAAACTTTCACCGGAGTAGCCAGAACCGAGGTTGTTCCATCCCCAAAATTCCACTCATACAGATTTGAGTTTACAGAACTCAATCCACTAAGGGCGGTGGCATATGGGGTACATCCCAGTGTGTCTGCTGTCTGAATAACCGCAAGAACTGTAGGCTTGATGCTTACAATTTTCGAACTGTTGTCTGAGCAGCCAAATACATTGGATACAACCAGTTTTACGTTGAAGTTCCTGGTTGTAAGGCTGGCATTGTTGAAGAATGTATGGCGTACATTGGCTACGTTGGTATCCAGGGTACTGCCATCATTAAAGTCGTAGAGAAAGCGGGTAGCTCCCAGGGCGTTGGAGAATATTTCGATGGAAACCGGTGAGCAGCCATTGTCAGGAACGGCGCCTAAAGTACCTGCCACCGGCTTTGGAAATACCCTTACAATCCTGGAGAGGGTATCAGTACAGCCCGCATTCAGGACATTGGCCACCACCAGTTTGACCACGAAATCCTTCACATCCTGGGTCGAATTCACAAAGCTGTAGGAGAATTGTCCGGAGGCATTGTTGACCAGGATGCCATCGACATACCAGGAACTGGCAGCCCCGGGGGCAGATAAATTCGTGAAGTTTACCGAAAGCGGAGAGCATCCTGAATCTGCACTTTGAACAAAATCGGCCTGAACAAATGGGCTGACGGTAACCAGTCTGCTGGTGGTCGCTTTACAGCCTTTGTCTGTTGAAACAAAAAGTTCTGTTTTTATTATCTGGTTCAACGGAGAAAGATTTGTGAAAACAGTATCAAATCCGGCCAGACCTTCTACCGTATCCACTTGCGGCCCTGCAGTAATGACCCAGTAGCCGGAACTGGCCAGTTGTGCCATGTTGGTAAAAACTACTGGCAGAGGCTGGCAGCCTGAAACAGGACTGGCATCGAAGTCGGCCCTTGGGGAAGGATGCACAGTTACTGTGGTATACGCTGTATCCGGACAACCAACATTGGCTCTGTCCGCAATCAGCCGGATCCGGAAACTGCGGCTTGTATCCGATGAATTGTTGAAAATTCTGGAGGTGTTGATGCCGGTAGATCCCGATCCATCGCCGAAGTCCCAGCTGAATTGATTGGCATTGACCGAAGCGGCACCTGAAAAGGAAACAGGAAGGGGATTACAACCAACTGAATCAGAGGCAATAATTCCTGCAATGACAGATGGCCTTACATTGACCGGAACCTGAGCTGTATCTGCACAGCCAAATGCATTGATAGCGATCTGGCTAATGTTGTATTGAATATTGTTGGCCGGCTGGAGGTTTAAAAAAACATGCTCCATAACCTGACCTGTTGTGTCTACCACAAGTCCGTCCCCAAAATCCCAGATGAACCTGGTGGCGAATGAGGAGGAACCCGTAAACCGGACAAACAACGGCGAGCATCCATTTTCAGCAGATGCGAAGATGTTGCCTGCCAATGGTTTAGGCAAGATGGTGATGGTTTTAGAAGCTGTGTCTTCGCAAGAGGTAGAAATTGAATTCCGAACCACAAGCCTTACAACAAAAGATTTGGGAAGGGAATCGTTGTTCTCAAACAATTCAGTTATGGAAGAAAGACTGTTGCCTTTGAAAACTCCATTGATATACCATTCGGCCACATTCACTCCCGAGGAAGAAGTATTGGTAAATGTGATGGAAGCGGGAGAGCAAAGCGAATCGCCGGAGGCAATGAAGGAGGCTTCTACTTTTGGATTCACCTGGAAACTGCTGGTTTTTGAAACCTTACAGCCTTTGTCCGTCCTTCCTTCCAGTGTGGCCCAGCGGGTTTGCGGCACAACAGTGTTGTTTTCAAAAGTCCGGATCACGGTAGTATCCAGGGTGGTAACCAGGGTGTCGGGCAAAAACCAGGTGAAAGAAGCATTACCCAAATGATTGACCGGAGTAAAGGCCACCTGAACAGGACTACACCCGCTGAAAGGATTCCGGAGAATGGAGAAATCCAGCACCGGAGCCGGCCAAACCCGGATGGTGCGGGTTGCTGTGTCTGAGCAACCAAATGTGGCATTCGAAGCCACAAGCTGCACCCTGTACGTTTTGTCTGTCGTGTTGGAGGTATTGTCAAAAGTGTAATTGAGAAAAGCCGGAGAGTTGCTCACATTCAATCCATCTACCAGCCAGGCAAAGGTATTGGCCGCAGGACTGGTGGTGGTATTGGCAAAAATGGCAGCAAACGGGGCGCATCCTGCAGTATCCGGACTTACGCTAAAACCGGCTCGGATTCCCGGGGTCACATTGATATTGACAGTGGCAGAGTCCAGACAGCCATTGGCGCCCGTTACCACAACTTTAAACTGATAGGTGACTGGGTTTCCTGTGGTATTGACCAGGGTGCGAACGATCGGATCTCCTGATGATGTAACAGTATCTGGCTGGAAAACCACCTGATTGCTCAATTTCCGGAACCAGCGGAATTGAACCCCGCCCTGCGAATTGGATGCTGAAAGACTGGTGGTTAAAGGTGAACAGCCATTCAAAGGAAAAGCAGAAACAGCTACTTCAGGCTTTGGAAACACCGAAACATAACGGGTTGCCGTATCGGTACAAGCTGGTGCAAAGCTGTTTTTTGCTACCAGTTGGATTTTATAAACACGTGATGAAGAAAATGAACTGTTGGTAAATGTATGCTGAATAGATGTATCGGTGGTACTTACCAGAATTCCATCTATCAGCCATTCAAAAACATTGGCTCCTGCAGAGGATCCATTGTTCACGAATTTTACCCGCAATGGCGAGCATCCTTCTGTAGCACTTTGGTTAAAGCCAGCCACCACTTTCGGATTCACTACCAGGGATTTGGAAACCGAAGCCTCGCATCCCTGAGGGGTGCGCACCCGGAGTCGGATGTTCTGGGTTTTCGGATTGGCGCCGGTGTTTACATAATTCCTGACCACCGGGGTATCCAAAGCGGTCACCAGGGAATCGGCACCATCGAAAATCCATGTGTAGGACTGAATGATTCCCGAAGCCAGCGGATAAAAAGATGCCGCCACCGGGGAGCAGCCACTCAGAGGTAAAGTGGTAAGATTGAAATCTGCATTTGGCTTTGGAAAAACAGTAATGGTCTGGCTGGTTTCCCGGCTGCAACCTCCTCCGCTGATGGCTTGTAAGGTTACAACAAAACTACTGGAAAGGCTGTCTGAAGTGCCGTTAAATGTGTATTCGAAAACCAGAGGTGTTGGGTCAAACTGAGGTACACCATCCACTTTCCATACATATGTTGTTCCAACCGGACCCGTTGAGTTGTTGGTAAATGAAACGGAGATGGGGGAGCATCCCTGCGTAGTTCCGGCAGAAAAGGCCGGGCTCACATCAGGAAATACGGTAACTGTCGTTTGAGCTGAATCTTTACAGCCGCCCAATCCTGTTGCCACCACTTTTACAAGGAAGTTAACAGGAGCCAGACTTGAATTTTCAAATACATGGTTGAAAGCCTGGGTGTTGTTGGAAGTATGAATCTCAACAAAAGCGGTATCGGTCGATTTCATGGCATACCACACAAACTGGTTGGCTCCGGTAGTTCCGGCAGCCGTCAGGGATACTGTCAGTGGGGAACAACCATTGGTTGGCGTAGCAGAAATCTGAACGGTTGGTTTTGGCAAAACCTTAACTGTCAGGGTTGCTGAGGTATCGATACATACATCGCCTTCTCCTCTTGCAACCAAAAAGATCGGATACCTTGCTGTATCTGATGCAGAATTGTTGATAAATGATTGCGTAGGCAGATCCCTGGTAAAGAAAAAAGGAATTCCGTTCCGATACCAGGTATAGGCCACAGCCGAGGCAGAGGAAATGTTGTTGAATGTTGTGGTCAAAGGCGAACAACCCAGTAAAGGTGAGGCTGTAAATGCAGCAGAAACCGCCGGCCGGATGTTCATCGATTGAGCAGCGGTATCGGTGCAACCAAAATTGTTCTCTACCATGAGGGTTACCCCAAAAGGCAGGATTGAATTCCCTGTGTTGGCCACTGTTTTAAAAATCGGAAGGGTGTCGGTCGCTGTTTGAACCGGACTTCCATCCGAAAAGGTCCATGTGTACCGGGTAGCACCCTGGCTGCCACGACCAATTATCCGCATCTGAACCGGAGAACAAAGGCTGGATGGGTCAATCTGATCACGGATAAATCCTGCCAGTGGCTTGGGCAAAACCGTCAGGGTATCGGAAAAACTTGCCTCACAAACCGGAGATCCATTGTCATCCCGAACCACCAGGGTTACCACATAACGGGCTACCGTCGAATAGGTATTGTTGAAAAATGTGTACCGGAAACCATTTCCAGGACGGTTTGGTGCATTTGGAACACCTAATCCGGGTGCCCCCAGTTCATTTACATACCATACATAGTTGTCGTCTGTCTGGGTACTGAGGTTGGTGAAATTTACTGTTAAAGGATTACATGCCGAATCCTGGTCTGCAAGAAAATTGGCAATCACCGTAGGGCGAATCCTTATGGTTCTTACAAATGGTCCGCTTAAGCATCCTTTATCTGTTTTTGTGGTCAGCGTTACATTGTAGGTTCTGTCCAGCGTGCCGATATTTTCCGGAAAAAACCGTGAGATAACGGAGGCCGTTGTATCCTGAATTCCGGAGGTTCCATCCGAAAAATTCCAGCTGTAGGTGTCTGCGGCTACCGAACTCGAAGCATCAAATATCACCGGACTCGCACCACAGGCTGCCTCCGGAGTGGCTGTAAATGAAGCAGTCGGTTGAGGATTCACCACAATTGACCTTTGGGTAGTATCAATACATCCTGCCACGGAGGCTACGGTCAAACGGATGGTGTACTGTATAGGACTTCCTCCTGTATTGATCAGGGTCCGAACCGGATTGGGCTGACTGCTGTTGGTGCCGTCTATTTCAACAAAGCTCCAGTCGTAACTGCCAATGCCGTTGCCTGTAGCTGAAAAGGTTACTGGCGTATTGTGGCAAACTTCAGCTGGGGCTACAATCTGGGGATTGGGCATGGGATAAATGGTGATCACCTTCTGAGCGGTGTACACACAAGACCCGTTGCTTGTAATTCTTAACCTGACCGTATCCCTGCGAAAACCGGTACCTGTATTTGTAAAGTTCTGAAGGGGAGGATTCTCACCCACAAAGGTGTTGCCATTGCCGAAAGTCCAGGTGTACACATGAGATCCGTCGGTAGGAATTCCAATGGATTGATTTACAAACTGAACATCCAGAATGGGTGTACAACCATCTACCACCGAAGCTGAAAATGCAGCCTGCTTGGCAGGTGGGATTTTTACCAGAACCGGTGCCGTAGAAGATACGCAAGTATCTGGCGAAACGCCCGAAACAGCCCTTAAGGTGATGTAGTAAAAGGTAGAATCACCCGGAGGAAAGTAGGGGAGGGCATACGAAAAGGTATCCTTCGTCATCCGGACTTCCTTGGCAAAAAAGGCTGTCCCTCTTCGGATGATGTACTCGTAACGCTGCGACGCCCCGGCGGTCTGGTTCATCAGGGTAATCATCCCCGGGTTGCAGACATCCCGTACCCAGGAAAAGGCCGGTACTGCGGCAGGCAAAACGGTTACCTGCATAGAGTCAATCCTTGGGCATCGGTTGGGCGACTGAACAGTCAGTTTTACCCAATAGGTTCCCGGAGCTGCATAGGTATGTGAGGTGAGGCGGTCGGTTCCCTGGACATCACTAAAATTCGAGGTAATGTTCGATGCCGATTGATAAGTCGTGCCATCGCCCATGTCCAGCTTCCAGGAAATATGGTTCCAGTTGCTTTTCAGGCCCCGGCGGTTGGCCGAAGAGGATGGAATCACAGAAGAGCTGTCCCGGATGGTAATGCTGTTGCCGAGGCAAATGTTTTTAGAAGGAATCTGCCACCGCAATACAGGTGAGGGGTAAACTTCTACCGTATCGTAATCAGAAATCTCCGGACAACCGAGCGATTGGGCCCTCAGGCGAATGATGTAGCGGCCCGGCATTTTAAACTTGACCATGGCCGAACTGTCGCTCAGATCGTTGTTCAGGACCTGCATCTGCATAAAGTTGACCAGGGTGGGCAATACACCAGATCCTGCGGTAGCCACAGGCGATCCACCCAGCTCCCAGCCACGCCAAACCACACCGGTGGTATTGATCGAGTTGTTTTCCAGTCGAACGGTAAGGGTGTCGCAACCCAGTTTTGGGAAAACATGGACCTTTGGAGTCACAGTGGTTTTCACCTGAACCAGAATACTGTCCACCTGGCTACAGGTTTGGCCGTTGTAGCCGTTTACCAGCGTCCACATTTTTACTTTGTAGGTTCCGCCCACCAGGTACACGTGCGAAAAAGTGGCAGAAAAACCTGTTGTCTGAACTGTTCCATCCCCAAAATCAACCCGATACGATTGATATGGCCTGTGCGAAGTCTGGTTCAGAAAGTCCATTTGCTCTCCCGGACAGGTATTGTTGTTGACGACAGAAAATACCGGCTTGGTAGGCGATACGATTCGGATCACCGCATCTGCTGAATCGTCACCACAGGTATTGCGGATCACCATTCTCAGCCGGTAGGTACTGTCAAATGGAATGGGGAAAAATGCAGCCGTTGGAATTTGCATCAGGCGGTTCGGACCCGTGTAAGGCCTGAAAACATTGTCTCCCGGATTTGGAAGTGGATTGGCAAATCCTCCGGTTCTTGTCCACAGGATTTCACGATCTATGCTGTCCAGACAATTCAGTTTTGAGTTTTCGTTGATTGCTACATCCGTAGGGGCGCAGAGAATAATAGAGGCAGGGGTTACTGAAGCCGAATCAATGTCTTTAAAGAAGTAATCCCCATAACAGGCACGGGGCCGGTTGATGGGGTTAATGCCGCAACCATTCAGGTAAGTCACACAAATCTGGAGCGAGCAGCCCGTGGTCCCCTTCTGGTAAGTATGGGTGTAGGACCGCATAAAATCTGCCCCCACTGTATCAAACTCCATATCTCCCCAGTTGATGATCCAGTTGGTATAGCCATTCATGCCGGGCGAACCATTTATGATGGTCAGGTCCTCAGGCACGCAACGCTTGTTGGTCAAACCAGCAGGGGGCACAATAAAACCTACACCGGGCACGCTAACACCTCCGGCGGTAAGGTTTCTTTCATTCACATAAGTACCCTTCAGGGAATCGGGACAGCCAGGAAAGGCGATCCGGAACTTAAACAGACTGGCAGTGGCGTAGGTGTACGAAACGGTGGTTTGTGGTCCTGGATAAGTCTGAACGTTGCCGTCACCCCAGTCGATGGTAAAGTTGCTCGCCGGCGACTGAAATGTCAGGGTTACCGTTCCCGGTATGGGATCGGCCAGTCCTGGACAGCGCAGGAAGCTTTGTGGTTGGTTGGTCCATTGACCCGTTACCGGATCCTGAACATCGATGCACTGACCTGTAGATTTCCCCACCAGGAAACCATTGATTAGCAGAACAATCAGGCCAATGAAGTAAAATTTGGTCGAGTACCAATTTTGCTCCATAAAGATTCAAATAAAAGTTAGCGTTTCGAAGCGATTTGTAGGGAGGTTACACCCCTACGAATCCGATTCAAAATTGGCAGGCAGACTTGGCTTTATTCATCTTCGGCCCACGCAATTCTTACAACCGCCATATTGAGGTACGGAAAAACAGGCTCCGGCATAGTTTTGCAAATGACCAGTTGTAAGTTTCATAGCCTGGTTTTCATCTCTGAAGTCTTCAACCCTGGTAACACAAAGCTCCCGGATTTTTTTTGGCCTTTCATATACTCGTTCGGTTCCGGGAGATTCAATATCTTGAAAATCAATAATTATCGGAGGAAAGCTCTTCCAGCTTTCCATAGTTGGAACCCGTTTAGTTTAAAGGCGGGCCACATTGCTACAAAACGATTTCAAGACGAAATTGAACAATACCAAGACCGAAAAACCCGACTTTAATGTACGATTTCAAACCCCTTCGGCCCTTCGTCTGGCTTAAGTTTTAGCGCATTTTCCAACAGCATCCTTCTTTTTGGTTGGGCTAATCAGTCCAATTGTCCATAAATTTATTCAAGGGGCCCCAAAAAACAGAAGTGGTAAATTTCAAGGGCGTGCCGGCTCCTTTCGTCGCCGTCGGGCTCTTCGCGTCAAATCCTCGCCGGCCCGGAATTTCCCAAAATGCCTTTGTTGTTTACCCGCTTTCCGGGCCAGGCTCCGGGTTTTTTGCTTCGATCCCTCACGCGGGTCCCTCCATGTTTCAGAACGTCCATTTCTGGACCAAAACAGATTTTTTTCTATGCCTTACCCGATTGCAAGCCATAGATTGTATTTGAAACCAGGATAAATAAGCAATGCCTGGCTAAACCCAAATTGGGTGCAAACAAAAGAACAGTCTGCACCCAGCCACAATAGTTTCCGCTGTTTTTAGTCTTGCCTTGTCGTTTTGATTTTGACCAAAGCAAGAATTTCTATGGCCAACATGATTGCTGCAAATCCGCCCCCCAGAAGATTGCCCGCAAGTGCATTATGCACAAAGTCTAAACCGTCGGTTACAGCACGTATGATGAGCAATCCTTGAATAGCCGAAACAGATTGCCTTGACAAGGCAAATAAGCCAACCGCCACCGTGGCTAAATTATTCAAAATCTGGCAAGGAGTTCTAAAGAATATTCAGTGCGGTTTCGTAAGAATTTTGGCGGGAAAACCCTGCTAATGCGCAATAAACTCTGGTTTTTTGTAAATTAAGCTATTGAATTACAGTAAGTTGAGATTATTCCGGATTTTTTGGCGAAAACTGGAGGAGGAAAACAGGAGTGGAGGTGGATTGTCGATAAGGATTTAGGTTTATTTTGCTTTCCAACTTCCATACCGATTTAGCTGTCCTTGGGCCGAAAATCCTTTTTCCCATGAAACAATTTCTTCCCATCATTTTTATTTTAATGCTTCCTGGTCTTGCCTTTGGGCAAATCAATACATGGTGCAAATACGGCAAGACCCAAACAACATTTGCCTGTGGAAACCTAAAGGGGCCCATGGGGATGTATGGGATGCAACTGGCACCGGCAAACGGATTATTTGGTTTACGTTGGTCAGATGGACAACCTCAAGACAAAGTTATTACCTATGATCAGTGCATTTGGTTTGGAGGTTATGAAAAAGAAAGCCGGGAGCTTGTTACCGTTTTTCCAAGGTACCCATCAGGGTTTTCTGAGGCCTTTTTGTGGCCAGGGCCTATGGGAAGCGGACAAATTCAAGGCACATCCCCAGGTACATGCCAATTCTGGGACCAACATTTCCTGATCACCAGAAAAAGTATGGATTCCATGCTGGTGGTTCTTGATTCCCTTGATTTGCCTATTCCTGCTCATCTGATTCCCCTTGAGGTAAAAAAGTGGCCGGGAAAAGGCAATGCCTATCTGAAAGCGCAAATTTTGCAGGTTGACGGGGCTTATGTTACCAGTCTGGACAATGAACTGGCACCTTTTGCAGATGCCGACTCCAATGGAGTGTATGAACCGGAATGGGGCGATCTTCCGGATTTGCAAAACAAGGAACAAATGTTGTGGTGGATTATGAACGATTGGGGTGGGTTAAAGAAATATACCGGAAATTGGCCAAATGAGATCTTGAAAAAGGGAGGCCTTGAATTTCATGCCTTGGCCTACATGTATCCGGATGTAGAAGGGTATGGCATGTTTCCCAATACCTTATTCTTTGAATGGAAACTGATCAATCAGGGAAATCTGCATTTGGATTCCTGTTTTATCGGGCTGCGTCAGGATCAGCATTTTGGGGGTGCAGGCAAAGGGTTTTTTTGCACCCATCCTTTAAAGAACCTGGGTATTACTTACAAAAAAACCAATTTTGATGGAGGACTGGGAGGTTATGAGGCCGATCCGCCTGCCTATGGGACCAAGATCCTCCAGGCTCCGGGGCCTTTGGCAGATGCAGATGGATTCGACAACAACCGCAATGGAACTGTTGATGAACCCCTTGAAACCCGTCTGGTGCATTCTACGGTCAAGGCTTGGTATCCACCACCAGGATTCATCTGGGAAGGGCCACCACCACCGGAAGCCGTTTTTTTTGGGATTTTTAGAAACTCCCTTGTTTCAGGAGGTCCGGCATTGCGGTATGGCCTGGATGGATATGGAAATACCGATACCACGAAATTACCTTGTTCCTTCCTTTACCCAAACGATTTTGATCCTCTTGGGTATGGACTTGGAGGAACTGTTTCCCAACCCAAACCCATGCCCCCCTGGTACCACATCAATCCGGATGTTCAGGGCGTAATTACCAATATTTCCAGTGGCCCTTTTTCTCTTTTGCCTGGTCAGTCCATCGTGTACAGGTATTGCCATCCCATTGGTCATGGAAAAGGATCGGGCCTTGCGAATTTGATGGATGTTGTCTCCATTTCCGATTCGCTGGAGTCCATTCTCCCGCAGTTGGAAGCCGCAAGGCCTGCCTGCAACAAGCCAGGGAAGACCGCTGCAATCGTAAAGGTATTTCCCAATCCGGTAGTGAATGGAGAGGTTGAGTTCTACTGTAAAGATGGCATCAGTGAAATTACGGTGTTGGATTTCCAGGGTACGCAGATGAAGGTCCTTCGACCCAACCGGAAGTCGGTTCGCTGGTTTTTGCCAGAGATTCCATCCGGGCTGTATCTGGCCCGCATCCGTGCTGGAAATTCGTTACAGGTAAAAAAGCTGTTCATTTCCCGGAACTAAAGTATTCCCGAATTTGGTATAGCACCTGTTTTTTTGGGGCCTTCGTTGTATGGCTTTGGAATTTAAGGGTTGGGGCTTTTTATATTATCCCGAATTGTTTGCATTCTAATCCGGGAGCACGGCGCTGCCTTTCTAGAAAACAAAATAGATCGGTGCCGGATACCAACCCAAGACCCTTAAAACACAAAGGCCCGAACCCCAAAGGCTCAGGCCACAAAAGGAAAGAAGCGGTAAACCAAACGCTTTCCCCATAAACAAAACAGACGGCATTTACCAGTTCCATGAACGTGTCCGCCTATGGAATAATAGCGGTTTCATTGTTGGCCCTGCGTACCCAGCGATACCTTAGTTGTTGTACCCGGTTTTTAAGCACCCAGTCTGTCTTTCAAGTCCATTCTTTCGTGTAAAATTCTGATAACCTCTATCTCGTCATTTGCAACCATTTGATAAAATATGATGTGTTTACCAGTTTTGAGTCCAAGTAAATTTTTACTTATTTCAATATATTCCTTTCCCAATGCAGGGTTTTTTCCGATTTGCTTACAAGCGAACTTTATTGTTGCATAATATTTGTCTGCTTGATCCTCAGACCATTGTCGGAAAGTATAGTCCCAAATTTCATTTAAGTCATCAATGGCTTCCTGTCTGAAAACGACTTTAGCCATTTTTTCTCTTTTCTGCTTTTAGTCTCTCCAAATTTTCGTCAAAGTCAAAGTTTTCAACCCGTGGACTGTTCAATCCTTCCTGAATAGCGTTTTTAAGGGTAATTGCCTTGTTTTCTTCATTTTCCAAAAGTCGAAGTCCGGCACGAATTACTTCACTTACATTTTTATATCGGCCAGCAGAAACCTGGGTTTGAACGAATTGGTCAAAATAGTTACCAAGGGATACAGAAGTGTTTTTCATTACGCTCAATTTTGGTCAAAGTTACCAAATATTGGTAAGTGATTCAAATTGTTCAACCTTGGTTTTGTCGGAAACCAAAGCGGGTCATCCCTCCTGTAAGCTCCCCGTTTTTAGCACAGTTCTGCAAGGGACTGTCCGCCTCGGCGGAACCTGGGGGAATGCCCTTGGATTACCCGATTAGCGGTTGTTTTCTTTCAATCGTCATTTACTTGTTTTAAGTCGCCTGTTAAGTATTTCATCTTTTTCGTGGGTCAATATTCTTATTTGTCTCTAAAAATTTATTAAATTCTACAGGTTTAAATATTATATCATTTCTCAGTGGATATTTTTCCAATAGTGAATTTGGACGTGTTGGTCTTTTTTCAAAACCACCACCACAATTGGGACAAACGTTTTCTAAAATATTTTCCACGCATTGAAGACAAAATGTACATTCAAAAGTGCAAATCATTGCCTCATTTGAGTCGTTTGGCAAACTTTTGCCACAGTTTTCGCAGCACTGTCTAATTTCTAACATTAAGTTTTGGGTTAGTCGTTCATAAAATTTCTTTTAATGATTAATTCTGTTTCTGTATCAAAAAATAAAATCCCTTCCATTTTGTCGTCAAGTTGCCCAACCAATTTCCCTTCTTTTGTCCAAACAGCACTTTTACCAACACTTAAAAAGTTGTCGCAAAAACCAATACAGTTTGCCATTAATACAGGCATGGCATATTGCTTGGCTAATTTGGGATAATGATTAAAAGCTTTTTCAACCCCATTAAGTGGTTTTGCTACGCTTGCTAAATAAACGTTAGCACCGAGTTTAAAGGCGTTTTCAGCATGTGACGATTGTAAACTTTCATAACAAATTGCTGGTGCGATATTTTTATCGTTCGTGCTGATAATGAGTTGTTTAACTCCATTTTCAAAATACGGTAATTCGTCTGAATGTAGTTGTTGTTTTGAATATGTTTGTCTCGGTTTGTGGGGCTCAAAAATGATGATGCTTATTCGGATTTTCGATTCAGCTACAGTCGGAAGTCCAAGCCCGATAATGATTTCGTTTTTGCTGCTTGTTTCTTGAAAAATGTCCAAACGATTATCATTTTGATTGGTCGCTAACTTTTTTGCAAGTTCTGGTTCGTATCCTGTTAGTGAAAGTTCAGGAAAGAAAATGGCGTTGGCATTTAATGTCAAGGCCAGCTTAATAAATTGTATGTGCGTTTCAATATTAGCTGAAATATCGCCCTTAATTGGTTTTGTCTGTGCGATACAGATTTTCATTTTACTCTACTTTGCAGGTTGGATTACACTTTACTTCAAAATTCACAGAATTGGCTATATAACATATTTCGTGCGCTTTGTGATGCAATTCAATTGCTTTTTCTACCATACTGTCGTCTGCAACATAAAATATTGGATTCAAAGTTACTTCTTTGAAACTTCCGCCACCATTTTCCTTTTCAATCATAATGCCTGTGGCATGGTCGGTGTAAGATGTAATTACTACTCCTTCCAATGAACATACATACAAGTACGAAAGCATATGGCAGGATGAAATAGCTGTAACCAATAAATCTTCTGGATTTAATTTTGATTTGTCTCCAACAGCTGGGTTGTCCGTGGTAAGTAATAATTCCGGTTTCCCTTCAATAGAAACTTTATGGCTGCGGTCATAGGTTCGTATATTTTTTGTTCCATCACCTTTATTCCCGGTCCATACCGCAGTTAGTTTGTAGTGGTGTTCGTGTGCCATTGTAGTTCAGTTTATTGTTCTTCAATTATTGATGTTCCTTTTGATTTATCTCCCGAAGTCCATTCCCATTTTTCGTGAAGACGAATTTTTCCATTTTCAAGAATTTCTGGTTTTGAAATGCAAATTCCTGTCATCAATTCGTCTTTGTCATTTATTTGGTGATAACGCATTTCTATATTTCCTGAGTTGTCAACCAAACCAATCAGATGTCCATATTTAATCTTTCCCCCTGAATATTCAGAAGTAAGAATATTTCCGACTTGTTTGTAATGAAAAAGAGTTTCGTTTGAAGTTTCTCCGTTTTCAGTATTGCTAATCGGTCTGAATTTTTTGTCGTTGTAATTCATTGTGTTGTTTCTTTATAACCGTTAACGCCTCTTTGCTTTAAGAAGTTGGGGAATATTAGCACTTAATTTCCTTCGTAGCACTGAACCTCCAATTTGTGACTCACTTCCCGTTTTCCGCATTGCAGTAACCCGGTTCAGATTGCGTTGAATATTTCGGTTAGGATTTTTTGTTGATCGTTCATTTTCAGAAGGATATCAATTTCTTTCTTGG
>JBIPNA010000295.1:0-4811 GCA_044375665.1 Catalimonadaceae bacterium | reverse complement strand
GATGTCCCGAATCAGTTTGCCCATTTCCACACTGTCGGTTCCGTTGTAGTAGCCCCTGATCTGGCGGTATTTGTCAATCAAAACAAAGTTTTCGGTGTGCACAAAATCATCGGCACCGCCGTCTCCTTCGGTTGCGGTGACAAAGTACCCGTCTCTTGCCATTTTGTAGAGCTCCTTTTTACTTCCGGTAAGAAAAGACCATTGGCGGTCGTCGGCCTGGTGTTCCCTGGCGTAAATTAGAAGATTGGGGATAGAGTCCGTTTCCGGATCTACCGTATGGGATAAGAAACGGACAGAGGTATCAGACTTAAATTCTTTGGCCAGGCGACCCATTTGTTTGGACATTACCGGACAAATGGTCTGACAGGTGGTGAAAAAAAAGTCGGCCACGTAGGTCTTTCCGTCTGTATGGGTCTGGTTTACAGGATTTCCATTCTGATCGTAGAATTCAAAAAAAGGAACGGTGTGCACTATACGGTTCTCTTCTGAATCTGCTGCATTGGTGTCTTTGGGATGACTGCCATAGGTAGGCAGAATCCTTGCCGGCTTGGGATTGTAGTACACCTGATACGTACCTATACCCAACAGGGCACCGAAAATCAAAACCAAACCAACCGGAATCAACCACTTGGGTGTATTTGCATTTGCCATAATACCTGAAATCTAAATACGGAAATTGGTGCTTCCGAATGTTACTTTTGCACCGCAAAACAAGGTGAAGGCATTCAGATTTTTCTTCTTTTTCTTTTCTTTTTTCCTCTCAGGAACAGGTTATAAAGGTTGGGCTCAACCTTATGATCCATCCGCAGGACAACCCGGAAGCAAGGCAATTTCTCATCTTTCTCCACTTTTCCGATCCTGGGCTTCGGAAGTAGTTGATATCCAACGGGGGTATCGTCATATTCAGGTTCCGGATTCTGGTTTTGCGGATGCCGGCATCCCTGAAAATGCACTTGGACCTGCATTAACTGCAGGTGTGGTCAGCCTTGGAGACAAAGGCAGCATTACCCTTCGTTTCAACCCACCCATCAGAGATGGGGAAGGTGCCGATTTTGCCGTCTTTGAGAATGGGTTTTCGGAAACTTTTCTGGAACTGGGTTTTGTAGAAGTTAGTTCAGATGGGGTTCATTTTGTGCGTTTTCCTGCCGTTTCCGGTTCGTCCCTGGATGCCCAGATTCCAGGTTTTGGATCTGTAAATGCACAAAACATTTACAATCTGGCCGGAAAATACCATCTGGGATACGGCACCCCATTCGATTTAAGGGAGTTGCAATCAGAAGCTGGTCTTAACAGGGAATCTGTTTCCCATGTCCGGGTGGTAGATGTGGTGGGCAGCATTGTTCCGGGAATTGGTTCTGTAGACAGCCGTGGAAATTTAATCAACGACCCTTTCCCAACACCCTTTCCAACCTCAGGTTTCGATCTGGATGCCATTGGGGTGATCAACCAGGCACAGTCAGAATCTGGCATCCGGCCGAACAGGCTCCGGCAGGGCGAAATGTTGGAAGTTTTCGGGGTTTCAGGTCCCAAAGAAGTTTGTTTGTTTACTTCCCGGGGTTCGGAAGCTGGCCGTTTCACCTGCAATGCTGCTGGCCAGTTTTGGCCCAATGGTTTGCCCAAGGGTCTTTATTTTGTACGTGTCTCCGGATTACAGGAGGCTTTTCCCCTGATTCTTTGGTAGTACGTAGCTGGCTTGTTTTTCTGGGGTTGGTTTTTTGTATGGCTTGCGAAGAAGACAAGCCTCATGCATCAGAAATGCCTGCCATTGAAGATGGCCAAATGGTTTTGGTATGCCATGAAGGAAATTTCAGATGGGGAAATGCCTCTTATGGACTGATCAACCTCAGGTCTGGGAAATACCAACCCCATGTCCACCAGGTGCAGACGGGTAAGCCTTTGGGAGATGTTTTGCAATCGGCCAGGCTTTGGAATGGGGAATGGTTCCTTGTGGTAAACAATTCTGCAAAAATTGAGGTGCTTTCCGGCACAGATTTAAAGCCGGTCCGAACCCTTTCAGGCTTTACATCACCCCGGTATCTTTTCCCGGTATCTGAAGATAAGGCCTATGTGAGCGACCTTTATGAACCTTCCATCTGGGTTGTCCGCCGTAATGGCAGTACGCAAGAAGGGAGGATTCCAATGCCCGGGTGGACGGAAGAAATGGAATTGAGTGCCGGTCTGATTTGGGTAGTTTGCAGAACCAAGCCCATTTTGGTGGTAGTAGATCCTCAAAGCGACCGTGTAACAGATAGCCTTTCTTTACCGGGAAATCTGACTTCAATAGCCAAATGTTCCGGAAACCGGCTCTGGGTTTCGTATGAAAAATCCGGTTCTTCGCTTTCCGGAATAGCCCTGGTACAAACCGATACCCGCAAAGTGGTTAAACACTGGCCTGTTAACAGTTCGGCACCTCCGGACAGGCTGGCCACTTCTTTAACCGGCGACACCTTATATTTTCTTGCCAATGGCATCCGGCGCTTATCGACCGAAGCAGATTCGGCCCAAAAGCTGGGTCCTGAAACTGGTAATTTTTATGGACTTGGCTATGATCCGTTACGGAGGCAAATTTGGGTTTCAGATGCCATGGATTTTGTTCAGAAGAGCCGGATCCTTCAATTAGATCTCCAGGGAACCCTTTTGAAAGAGTGGGAGGGTGGACCTGTTTCAAGCCGATTTTATTTCTGGTAAAAACGCACCCAAAGGAATCCCCGAAAAATCAATTCAATACGTTTTTTTTGCACTTAAATGGACCATTTACTAACCACCGACAACCTGATCAGCCTGTTGTCACTTACCTTGCTCGAGATTGTTCTTGGGATAGATAACATCATCTTCATTTCCATTATTGCAGGAAAACTACCCTCTTCACAACAAAACCGGGCAAGACAAATTGGTTTGATCCTTGCACTTGGCGTGCGGATTTTATTGCTGATGGGCATTAGTTTTATCATTGGCCTGAAACAAGATCTGTTTTTTGTGGGAAAAACAGGCATTTCCGGGCGGGATCTTATTTTGCTGGCCGGGGGATTGTTTCTGATATCCAAAACGGTCTCCGAAATTCATGGAAAACTGGAAGGTGAAACTGAAGAAACCACAAAAGGCAAGGCCATTGCAAGTTTTGGAGCCGTCCTGGTACAGATTGTTCTGGTGGATATTGTGTTTTCGTTCGACTCCATTCTTACCGCCATCGGCCTTTCCGACCATGTGGAAATCATGATTCTTGCCGTTATCCTTTCCATGGGCGTAATGATGGTTTATGCCCGCAGGATCAGCATTTTCATCAACCGGAGGCCTACATTAAAGATGCTTGCCCTTTGCTTTCTGATCATGATCGGGGTGTTGCTGGTCGCCGAAGCATTCGACGTTCATGTGCCGAAAACCATGGTGTATTTTGGAATGACCTTTGCGCTGGTGGTAGAACTGCTGAACCAGCAAATGCGCCGGAAAACCCGGCCTGTAAAGCTTAGGGGCAACCTGGCTCCCCCTGAAGAGGAAAATAATGACTGACAACTTTTAGATATGTACTCAGATCTGAAAGCGGAAATCTGGGATTCTTTGTTGAAGAACATTACCAATCGGTTGGAATTATGCCGGTCGGAAAAGGATGCGGCGCAGGATGCTGCCAACAATGAAGAAAAAAGTTCGGCAGGCGACAAGTATGAGACCGGCCGTGCCATGGGCCAGCGTCAGGTGGCTGAATTACAGGCCCAGTTGGCGCAGTGGCAGCAAATGCTGGACAATTGTCTTTCGTGGAAAACCAAAGGGCCTTCTTTGCGGGTTTTGCCGGGTTCTCTGATCCGATTGGGTGGGCAATGGATGTTGGTTGGCCCTGGATTGGGCATTTGCGAAACCCCTTCCGGATTGCCATTTCTGGCTGTATCGGTTTCGGCTCCGGTTGGCAGGATGTTGATAGGAAGACAAAAGGGAGAACGAGTGGTTTTTCAGGGTAAAGAGACCCTGGTGGAAGATGTATTGTAATTTGGCTGGTGAAAACCTTAAAAGCGCTGACGGAAAGCCTGTTTTGCAAACCCGGAGTTTTTCTGCACCAAATCCCAGAGCAAGCATCCTTGTCTGGCTTGGCAAACCAGTTACATGATTATCTGTAATAATCCGAGAATCCGCATTAGAATTCTTAATTCGAATTTCCAGTACAAAACCAGTCATAATATCCGGCCCCGATTGAGCGGATACCCCGCAAAGCCGACCAGCGGGAGGACTGAGGAGCAGGAGCAGAAGCGAGTTTGATATAACGAAGCTTGCGAGTGTAGCTCTGCTGGAAAAGCCGGCCAAAAAACTGAAAAGACAACTGTTCAGCACAAATAAAAACAGCCACCCCGTTTCCAGGATGGCTGTTTCTGATGGATTGACGTGATTGAATTACATCATGCCGCCCATTCCGCCGCCGCCGCCCATAGGAGGCATGGCTTCTTTGGCTTCAGGATCGTCGGCAATAACGCACTCGGTGGTGAGGAGAAGGCCAGCAATGGATGCGGCATTTTCCAGAGCCAGACGAGACACCTTCGTAGGGTCGATGATACCAGCTGCAAAGAAGTTTTCGTACTTGTTGTCGCGGGCATTAAAACCATAATCACCCTTGCCTTCACGCACTTTGTTGACCACAACCGAACCTTCGCCACCTGCATTGGCCACGATGGTGCGGAGGGGTGATTCCAAAGCTGTCCGGACTATATTGACCCCAATGTTTTCGTCTTCGTTGTAACCTTTTACGTCGTTGAGCGCATCTACAGCACGTAAGAAAGCTACACCACCACCTGGGACAATACCTTCTTCCACGGCAGCACGGGTTGCGT
>JBIPNA010000294.1:0-4851 GCA_044375665.1 Catalimonadaceae bacterium | reverse complement strand
CCGGAACTTCGGCACAACTTTCTGTCATCCCAACCGGGAACGGTCCTTTTGTTTACCAGTGGAGAAAGGGAAATCAGGTGGTCGGAAATGCAGCAAACTTAGTCCTCTCCAATGCCAGCCAGTCTACAACGGGTCAATACCAGGTGGCCGTTTATTCTACCTGTGGACTGGTGCTTTCCAATCCTGTCGCCGTTTCCCTGAAAACCAACACCACGATGAGTGCATCTCCTGTGGCCCAGGCGGTTTGTTCGGGAGCGAATGTCAGCTTTTCCTGTCAGGCTGCCGGCACAGGCCCGTTTACCTACACCTGGAAACAAGGCAATACCGTGGTGGGAACCAATGCCGCCACGCTTAGCCTGACGGGTGTTACCCCTGCCCAGGCAGGTTCCTATGTGGTTCAGGTGGCCGGCTCCTGCAACACGGTAACCTCCACACCTGTAGCGCTCACTGTTCAAGCCGTAAATCCAACCGTGCTGATCTCCGGCAATTCCCTCACATCTTCCATTCAGGGAGCGTCTTACCAATGGCGCAATTGCAATGGCAATACCAACATAGCCGGCCAGACCAACCCAACATTTACCCCGGCGGTTTCTGGCCTGTATTCCATTCGGGTAACCAGTGCCCAGGGTTGTTCCGGCATCTCTCCATGTGTTGCCTTTACGGTTACAGACGTCCTTAACCCTACGGAAAAGAACGAAGTGAAAGTAAGTCCCAATCCATTTGTGGGCGAAATTGAACTGTTCACACCTGAACCGGCCTTGTATCGGCTTCTGGATTTGCAGGGCAGATGCCTCTTATCTGGTTTGGGCCAGGCAATCCACAGGATCAACACAGGATCTGTACCTCCGGGGTTGTACATCCTTCAGGTTGGAAACCGGAGCTTTCGGATGGTGAAGTAACCCACGTTTTCTGCCCCATCGGACGACGGGTTTTTTGCTTCCGGAAAACCTTCCGAATGCGGCCCCTCGCCCACCGAAAAAAACCTCCGTTATGAATTGATTTTTTCTGCTGTTACCTTGCCCTCTGCAAAATCAAGCCCCAGCTATGAACGCCTATTTGATTGATGGTTACCGCACCGCTGTAGGGAAAGCACCCCGCGGATTGTTTCGATTTACCCGCCCCGACGATCTGGCGGCCAAAGTCATCACCCACCTTCTGGCCAAAGTCCCTGCGCTCGACCCGGCCACCATCGACGACGTCATTGTGGGCTGTGCTGTTCCCGAAGCCGAGCAGGGCATGCAAATGGGCAGAATGATTTCACTTCTTTGCCTGCCCATCGAAGTTCCCGGGCTGGTCATCAACCGATATTGCGGATCCGGACTGGAAGCCATTGCGATGGCCGCAGCACGGATTCATGCCGGACAAGCCGATTGCATCCTCGCCGGAGGAGCCGAATCCATGTCGATGGTGCCTACCACCGGTTGGAAAACAGCCCTCAATTACCGCATGGCCAAAGAACATACCGACTACTACCTGGGCATGGGCCTTACCGCCGAGCGTGTGCGGACCACCTACAACGTGACCCGCGAAGACCAGGATGCCTTTGCCCTCAGGAGCCACCAGCGGGCACTGCTGGCCATGGCCGAAGGAAGATTTACCTCCCAGATTGTACCTGTTCAGGTGGAAGAAGTCTATGTAGACCCCAGCGACAACCGCAAAAAGACCCGCACCTATACCGTAGATGCCGACGAAGGTCCAAGGGCCGATACCACATTGGAGGCACTGGCCAAACTGAAGCCCGTTTTTGCGGAAGGCGGGACGGTCACCGCCGGAAATTCATCTCAGACCTCTGACGGCGCCTCGTTTGTGCTCCTCATGAGCGAGCGAAAAATGAAAGAGCTCGGACTAAGTCCGAAAGGCCGCATGCTGAGCTATGCCGTGGCAGGTGTAGATCCGGCCATTATGGGTATAGGTCCCATTGCAGCCGTGCCCAAAGCATTGAAAATAGCAGGTTTACAGCAAAACCAGATCGATATGGTGGAGCTCAACGAAGCCTTTGCCTCACAGGCCCTGGCCGTGATCCGCGAATTGGGACTCGATCCCGAAAAAGTAAACGTAAACGGCGGCGCCATTGCGCTTGGGCATCCATTGGGTTGTTCCGGCGCCAAACTAACGGTGCAGTTGTTCAATGAAATGGCCCGGCAAAACAAAAAGTACGGCATGGTCACGGCCTGCGTAGGCGGAGGGCAAGGCGTGGCCGGCATTTTTGAACGGTATTGAAGCTAAGGCAACTTTCGCCCCCCCATTGGGCGTAGTTTTCAAACTACGTCCGTGCGTCAGCGAATCTCTGATTCGCGTCAATGACGAACGCCAGCAACAACCATCCAAATGTCGGGAATCCGAGATTCCCAGCCCGAAAAGGTAAGTTTTTATCATGCTGCAACGGATGGACGATCTTCTGAAAAAGGACCATGATTTTGCATTCGAAACCACTTTGTCCACCCGCTCTTTTACCGCTTTTGTTGAAAAAGCCAAGGCAAATGGTTATACAGTTAGCCTTTTGTTCTTTTGGCTCAGCAGTGTGGAACTTGCTAAAAGCAGGGTAGCGCAACGGGTAAGCGAAGGTGGCCACCATATACCTGAGGAAGTCATTGAGCGGCGTTATCGAAGAGGCTTGCAAAATTTGTTTGATTTGTATTTGCCCATTTGCGACCAAACGTTGTTTTTTGATAATTCGGAGCAAAAACCCAATTTGATTTTCAAAAAATGGAGAAACGTGCCTATTGAGATTTTTGATCATAAGCTCTTTAATCAAATCATGAAATGAGTACCGAAGAAATGAAGGCACTTCAATCTAAAATTGAAGAAGCTGTCAAAATCGCCCATCAAAAGATGCTGGAAGAAAAAAGGCTGAAAAATCAACCTATTGTCATTGTGAAGGATGGCAAAATCCAATATGTAAAACCCTGAAGCAACCAGTTAAATTCCACAAGTGCCCGGGTCCGCGAACGGTCGGTTGCAACATGTTGGACACCATAGGGCAGAATTGATTTTTCTGATTTTTTTGTCCCTTCAACCCGGGTCCGCCGCAGGACTGGGACATTGACACCTCTTTTCATTTGTCAAAAGCAAACCATGATCCAATGCACGCCTGAGCAAATCGCCGAAATCGCCGAACAACTGAGCATGAACTTTGTGGTGTACATCCACAAAGACACCGGCGAAATAATCAGCTTCCCCGACCCTAGGCACTACATGGATTTTGAGGAAGACCCTTGGGAACCTGTTTATTCCAATGTCCAAAACAACCCCGACGATTACCATGAGGTGGAGCAATGGACCTCGGGCGATGCCTTCGAAGTGATGGCCCGTTTTGCCGAACAGGTCCGCGATGCAGGCCTCAAAAAGCGATTGCTGTATGCCCTGGACCAGAAAAAACCGTTTCGGCGCTTTCGCTCCATTGTAGACGATGCCGGCGAGTACCGGCAGGAGTGGTTTCAGTTTAGGGATAAGGCGCAGCAGGCCTATGTCCTGCAGGCCATCGAAACCCTGAACGCCATCGACGCCCCCGACGACCCGGAGGACTTCGATTGAGGTTGGAGCAAGGGTAGGGGGATGGTTTTGGAGGGGGGGGGCACTCCCCAAAACCAATTCAACAGATGCTCGAGCGACGTTGAAACCACCGAACCAAAACCTTTTCAGATTCTGGGCTAAATCGTTTCATGCCACAAATCCGCCCCATCCTCTATTTTTGAACCCGATGCGTTTGGAGGACTTTCTGGTGAAGCTGGGTAAAATTCGTTGTGCCCCAACGGCCTATGGGCCCGCTCCCCACAAGCCTGTTTTCCTCATTACCTTACTCGATCGGATGGATCGGGCGGATTTGGCCATCAACCAGTTTGAAATTTCTCCGGAATGGGTGGCTTTGTTCAAGGGAAACTGGAGCCTGTTGGTAGACAGTCAAAATCAAAGCGAGTTTGGACTCCCGTTTTTCCACCTCCAAACCGATGGCTTCTGGAAAGTCATCCGCTGGGACGGAACCCAACTCAAATCGGTCATCAAAAGCATGTTTGTATTGGCCGAAGAAGTACACCATTGTGCACTCACGCCGGAAGTATATGCCCTCTGCGCCGACCCTGAAAACCGGAGGCGGATCCGGACGTTTTTGTTGGAACGCTACTTTCCGCGGACCCAATCGGTTTATAATAAGGAGCGTTATATTCCAGTGCTGGAAGACGAGGAGCTGGCCGTTTTAAACGAAACCCAGTTGAGTTATACCGCCCAGGAGGACGAAGACATGGGTTTTATCCGATCGGGGGCATTTCAACGTGTGGTGCTTCGTGTGTACAACCATACCTGTTCCATTTCAGGTTTGCGGGTTGTGGCCACATCGGGCATCAGCATGGTCGATGCTTGCCACATCACCCCGTTCCACCAAACCGGCGACAATTCCATTTCCAATGGATTCACACTTTGTCCCAATCTCCACCGGGCCTTCGACCGGGGTCTGATCGCCGTAGATGCCGAATACCGGGTGGTGGTTTCACGCAGTTTTGTCGAAGACCAAAGCAGCTATGGCATCCGCCGCTTCGAGGGCCAACCCATTCAACTCCCCTTGCGGAAAGAATACTTCCCTTCCGTGGAGAAGTTCGCCTGGCATCGGGAGAAGGTTTTTAGAGGATGATGATTTATTAAAGAATATTTTTTACGATAAAATATAATGATGATTTATATTAAGTTTTAAAATTTAAATTTGACTAAATTATTTCTTTATGGTGTTTAAACCCTTAAAACCGCAGTTTAAATGGTGAATTTTAATTGTTATATTCAATCTTTTCGTCATTTAAAAACTATTAAATAAAAATTCCAATGGATTGCATTTTTTGTAAGGTTTTAGTGTGCCGCTTCCGA
>JBIPNA010000022.1:0-18143 GCA_044375665.1 Catalimonadaceae bacterium | reverse complement strand
AATGGCACAGGCGGAATAATGGGTAATATTCCTGTTCAGGTAGCACCTGGCGAGGCAATAATGGATATGAAGATCAAGGATGGCTACATCTGGATTTCCGGAGAAAAGAGCCCAAGTATTTTTTATCCCGGAGGCCTGACCTTTGATTTTCTTTTGAAAAAGCTTCGGATGGATGGTTCAGAGGTTTTTTCATTTGTTTACAACGGCAATAATCAAACCTCTCGAGGAGGTGGGATAGAGTTTATGCCCAACGGCAATATTTTGTTTTCTGGCTCGGCGGGCAGGAATATTGTGGCCTTTGAAATTGATACGGCAGGGAATCAGATTCAATACAGGAGTTATTTTCAGAATCCCTTGAACGGGGGATGGCAGAATGCCCGTGTTTCTCAGACTTTAAATAATTCAATAGTCATAAATGGTTCAAGAAGCACAACTCCTGTTTCCCATTACTTGGGAAGACATGACACCAGTGGGGCCCGAATTTGGGGTGGAATTGGGCAGGGAGGAGCTACAATACCCATGATATTCAACGATGGTTCAATGGTTTATATCAATAACTCCTTAACTCCTATTTATTCTCAAATCCGAAAGTTATCCCGGGATTCTACTTTAATGTGGGCTGTCGATTTAATGGGTCCAGGTCTGATCCAAGGGCGAAAAGTAGTAAATGATGTTTCTTTTGAAAGCGATAGTTCAGGCGTTTGTGTTGGCACCATGGTTCCAAATGGAAGCGGAGGACAAAATTTATATATATGTAAATTTGGGGGTCTGGGGATCCCCTTCAACCCCACTTCTGCCCAGACGTATGAAAAACTCCAGACCGATGCCGGGCCCATTCCATTCCCCAACCCGGGTACAGATGTTGTAAAATTTACGGTTCTGGCGGGTCCGGGAAAAGTGCAGTTTACCGATGTGCACGGTCGCACGGTGTATGAGGGAAGCTATCTGCCGTCCAAAGGGGTATCGACCCGGCGGTTTGCTCCCGGCCTGTATGCCTATAAGCTGGAGCGAAACGGAAAGATTTGGACTGGAAAGTGGGTGAAGGAGTAAAACCACTACGTCATCCGCTTCGGCCAACCCATCGAGTTATCGGCTCTGCCTCCGGGCCTCTACCTCTACCGTGCGGTAATCGATGGGAAAAGCTATTCGGGGAAGGTGGTGAAGAGGTAGAAGGTACCCATGCACAAGCCCTTGAGAAAAGCCTCTGGATTGGAATCGTACTGCTTTCGGACCGGGTCAGGAGACCCTGCATTTCATGGAAAGTTCGTAGAGCCGCTACGCGAACTCGACGAACAAGTGGAGAACCCAAGCATAATCCCATGAGAAAAGCCGCTGGAATGGAAACGTACTGCTTTCGGACCGGGTCAGGAGACCCTGCATTTCATGGAAAGTTCGTAGAGCCGCTACTCGAACTCTACGAACAAGTGGGCCGCTACGCGAACTCGACGAACAAGTGTGGCTAATGCCCCTTTGTGAACTTTCCTAAACCTTCAGAAACCCCGCGGCCCTGATCGAAGCGGATACCCCGCAGGTCCGACGCAAGGAGGACCGAGGAGTAGGAGCAAAGAGCAGGAAATGCCGCCCAAATCAACATCTTTCCCCATGCCGGGCGAGGTAAAAAGTTCCTAAATTTGTTCGGAATGGGAATTTGCCGCCGGCGTTCAGACCCAAAAGAATTACCAGTTCCTGGGCACCGCCACCGTCAGGGAATCGAGGTCTTTTTCGGTCAATACGGGTGGATACTTTCCTGCCAGCATTTCTGCGATCATAAAATTCGCCACTTTTTCAACGTCCGATTTGTGGGAGTAGGGAATTTTTACGGGCAAGGCAGGGATAAATTCTTCATGAAGAAGGGTATCGTCTTCGTAGGTCAGGTAAAAACCATATCCCGAAAGGGTGTCGTGAACGAAAACAATGGTCTGAATTTTATTTCGGATCGAGTCGCGGTATTCGGGATTGAGGGAAAACGGAAGTTTCCTTTTCACCGGAAACAACCATTCGCAACCTGAAATCATCCCTGCCAGGAAAATTATAAAGGTGCATCTGAGCAGCGATTGGGGCATTTTATTGGATTGACCTGTGTTTGAATGGGGCGTTTAGGGTTCTGAATTGCGGATATTGGTGGCCAGAATTGCATCCATTTAAAACCACCCAATCCTGATGAAACGGGATACAAACCTCCGTTTCAAAATCAAATATAACGGCCTGCCACTTTGGGCGCCAAAGCATTTTAACCCATTCTTTGGGTCATTTCTATTTTACCTTCGATTCGGTATTCCAGAAAATAAAGGAATATATATCAGCCGTCGATTCAATGGATTTTTCAAGAGAAATCCCTGCGCCATGGCCAGCTTCTGTTTCTACCCGGATTAAAACCGGATTGTTTCCCTTGTGCTTTGCCTGGAGTTCGGAAATAAATTTAAAGGAATGGGCCGGCACCACCCGGTCGTCGTGGTCGGCAGTCATCACCAATGTGGCCGGATAGGCAGCCGGCTTTAGGTTGTGCAAGGGCGAATACTTGTAGAGCCAGCCAAAATCTTCCTTTTTTTCGGCGCTGCCATACTCATCTACCCAACCCCAGCCAATGGTGAACTTCTGAAACCGCAACATGTCGAGCACACCTACCTGCGGAATGGCTATTTTGAAAAGGTCGGGCCTTTGGGTCATGCAGGCCCCAACCAGAAGTCCGCCGTTGGACCCGCCCATGATGGCCAGTTTTTCAGACGAGGTAACTTTGTTTTTTATGAGCCAGTTGGCGCAACTGATAAAATCGTCAAAAACATTTTGCTTCTGGCCCATCATTCCGGCCCGGTGCCAGTCTTCGCCATATTCGCCACCGCCCCGCAGATTGGCCTGGACATACACACCATCGTTTTCCAGAAAGGCAATCCTGGAAGGGGAAAAAGCCGGCTCCAGACTTACATTAAATCCGCCGTAGCCATACAACAGGGTAGGGCGCTTTCCATCCATTTTAAGCCCTTTCCGATGAACCAGAAACATGGGGACCTTGACTTTCCCGTCTTTTGAAGGGACAAAAATCTGCTTCACCTCATAACCAGCAGGATCAAATTTGAGCTCTGGCTTTCTGAAGACGGTGGAGATGCCTGTATTCAGATTGTATCGGAAAACGGTGGGTGGATAGTTGAACGAGGTGAAGGTGTAAAAAACTTCCTGGTCCGTTCGTTCTCCCGAAAACCCTCCTGCCGAACCGGGAGCGGGCAATTCGATTTCCCGGTCTTGTTTCCCGGTCCTGGAATACTGGAATACTTTGGTTCCCACATCTTTGAGGTATTGGGCAAACAGCTTGTCTCCGGCAAATGTCACGGCTTTCAGCAATTCCTTTTTTTCAGGAATAATGTCCTTCCATTGGGATGGCTCCGGCTGAGCCGGGTCGATGGATACGAGGCGGTAGTTGGGGGCATCCACATTGGTGTAAACCAGCAGGCGGTCTCCGTCCTGATCTACAACAGAACTGCTGTTTTTAAATCCGGGAATCAAAACTTTGAAATTGGTTTCCCCTTTTTTCAGATCCATGACCCGAAGCTCATTGCCATCGGTGCCCTCAGATACAGAAAGTACCAGAAAGCGCTCCTCTTTCCCAATTTCCACAGAATGAAATCTGAATGGGTGCGCTTTGTCTTCGAAAACAAGTTGATCTTCAGATTGGTCCATGCCTATGCTATGGTACCAAACCGAATGGAACTGGTTCTGGCCGGAAAGTTCCGTTCCTTTTCCTGGCTCCGGGTATCGGGAATAATAAAACCCGTTTCCGCGGAAAGCTGCCCCGGAAAACTTCACATAGCGGACCAGATCTGAAAGGATACGCCCTGTGGCAACTTCCCGGACCCGGAGTTCAGACCAATCCGATCCTGCGTTGCTTTGGCTGTAAACCATGTATCGGTCGTCGTTTGAAACCCCTGCTACGCCAATACTTACCGTGCCTTTGGCTGAAAGTTGGTTGGGGTCGATAAATACTTTTGCCTGACCCTCAAGGCCCACCTGGCTGTACAAAACCGACTGGTTCTGAAGCCCATCGTTTTTGCTGAAAAAGTAGTGGTTTCCCACCCGGAAGGGAGTTGAATATTTTGGATAGTTGATCAGTTCCCTGATCCGGTTTCTGAGGGCATCCCGGTATGGAATTTTGCGGAGGTAATCGAAAGTGACCTGGTTTTGAGTTTTTACCCAGGCCTCTGTTTCTGCCGAAGTGTCGTTTTCAAGCCAGCGGTATGGATCGGAAACCTTTGTTCCATGATAATCATCGGTTATGTCAGACTTTTTTGTAACCGGATAGGAAAGTTGCTGGGCAGGAAGCATGGGCAAAAAAAGCCCCCAAAAAGCGGGAAGCAGCAAGAGTTTCTTCATAAAATCTTCAACTGGGTGTAAACCTAAGGGTACATCGGTTCTGGAATAAAACTGTTGGACAAATGGTCAATTTTGCGGGATGACAGTAATGGTAGAGTGGGTCGGGCAGTCGAAATATCCGGTAACATGCCCCATTATGCCTTTTTGACTGGCATGGAGTTTTTTAATGATCCATCCTGTTGTTTTTTCACAAGCTGGTGGAATTGAACAGCAATTGCTTTATTTGCAGCGGTTTCTATTGGTGCTGCCATGAATATCAGGTCTATATTTTCTTCCGGAATTGCAGGCAACTTTTACGTACTGAGCTCTGCCATATTTTTGGTTTGGGTTACTTTTTTCGATGGGAATGATCTGATTGGCTTGTTTTCCAACAGGATGAAACTGGCCGAAACCGAATCTGAAATCCAATACTTCCAGGATAAAATTCAGGGTGTGGTTATGGAGCAGGTGCGCCTCAAAGGCAATAAGGATGCCATGGAAAGAGTTGCCAGAGAGCGTTTTCTGATGAAAAAAGACGATGAGGATGTATTTGTTTTTCCTGAGCCGGTCAATACATCCATGATTGACCGCTGGTTTGGATTTTAACCTCCGGCTGTTCAGACGTTTCTACTTCCCCCAAATCAAAAACCGAAATCCCGAAATCAGTGGCCATGGATTTGACCTGGGCTTCTGTGCCAGGCTTGCAATAGATTTCCATCCTGATCCCACCGTTCATCACCTTTAAAAATTCTGGCAGATCCAATCCTGCTTCTTTTCGGATGAGCTGAAAGATTTCAGGCATTTCAGGGAGATTTTTTACCACCCGGACCGGCCCGATAAAATTCTTCACTTTGGAATGTGCCCCACCGGTGTTGTGAATAATGCCGGTCACTGAATCGCCCAATCCGTTTTTGATGATTTTATGAATCAAGGGAGCAAAACTCCGGGTAGGGGAGAGGAGTCCCTGTCCCAGATCCCGATGGTTCTTCAGTATAGGGTCTGTCAACCTGAATTTTCCGCCATATCCTCCCTTTTCCTGGAGATGGCTGTCGATACTTTCCGGGAACCGGGACCCATAATCAGGATGTAAAAGCACATGGCGGGCCAGGGTAATCCCATTGGAAGCGATACCCGAATTCCAGGCTGTTTCGTAGGTGGTTTGCCCGAACGAGCCCAGCCCGACAATGCGGTTGCCTGCTTCAATTCTGGATGCCTCAATCAGATTTCTGGCAGGAAACCTGCAGGTTATGTTGGAATCGATCAGGATGGTTTTGACCACATCGCCTACGTCGGCTGTTTCCCCTCCGGCAAAATAAATCCCGATGCCAAGGTCCCGCATTCGGGCGCAGAAAGACTCCGTGCCTTCAATTATGGCTTTGATCACTTCGCCGGGAACCAGTCTTTTATTCCGGCCAAGGGTAGAAGTAACCATAAACTGATCTGTAGCGCCTACGCAAAGCAGATCGTCCAGGTTCATAACCAGGGCATCGATGGCAACGTTTTCCCAAACGGAGATGTCGCCGGTTTCTATCCAGTACAGGTAAGCCAGAATCGATTTGGTACCGGCCCCATCGGCATGCATTACATTGAGCCATTCGGCATCCCCGCCTAAAATGTCAGGCAAAACTTTGCAAAAGGCTCCGGGTGCTATTCCTTTGTTCAGGTTTTTTATGGCAAGGTGAACATCTTCTTTGGCAGAAGAGGCTCCGAGTCTGGCGTATAAATCCTCCATCTATGGTCGAATTGAGTTGCGAATGTACAGGTCTGGGGCATCGCTACAGGAATAATTTTTTGTTCCGGAACCTTCATTTTACAGCGCAGACCGGGCAGCTGATGTTGTTTTCGGGCCCTAATGGTTCAGGGAAAAGCACTTTGCTCAAACTACTTTCCCTTGGTCAGGAAGCCTGGGAGGGGAAGTTGGTTTTCAAAAAAAACGGAAAAGAGCTGGAACCCGACCAGATCTGGAATCAGATTGGCTTTGTGGCGCCCTACCAGGATCTTCCTGAGGATTTTTCCCTTTTGGAACTGGTACAGTTTCAATGCGCCCTCGACGGCCTGAATTTTTCTGCCGACGGCCATCTTTACAAACATTACCAACAGGTTTTTGGCCTGAACAAAGAAGGCGACAAGCCCATCAGAAACTTTTCGACCGGGATGAAACAAAAAGCCAGATTTGTTTTGGGCCTGGGCTCCAACCGGCCCATCTGGATTCTGGATGAGCCTACTTCCAATCTGGACGAGCCGGCATTCAATGCTTTCTGGAATCTCATCGATGCCGAGAGGTCCCAAAAACTGATTTTTCTGGCCAGCAACGACCCCCGTGAATTGGAGCGTGCCGATCTGACCGTGTACCTGAATACTTAATTTTTTATCCGGGATTCGTGATTTGTTGCAATTTCGCGGCAAAAATTATGAATTCTGATCAGCTAAAAGCATTGCAAAATCGCCTCTCAGAACTGAGGGGCTATCTTTGACTACGATTCGAAAAAAGCGGAAGTCCTTGAAAAAGAAACGGCAAGTCAGGCTCCCGATTTTTGGGACAATCCTAAAGAAGCACAGTCTAAAGTAAAAGAAATTCAAAGCCTTAAAGTCTGGACCCAGGCCTATGAAAACCTGGCGACCTCGATTGACGACCTGGCAACTTTGGTTGAATTTCTGGAATCCGGCGACGCCACCGACGAAGAGGTGGAGGCCGAATACCAGGGTTGTCTGGAAAAGCTGGAAGAACTTGAATTCCGGAAAATGCTGTCTGGTGAAGAAGATCAACTCAGCGCCATCCTTGAAATTAATGCCGGTGCGGGCGGAACCGAAAGTCAGGATTGGGCCCAGATGTTGCTTCGCATGTACACCATGTGGGCGCAGAAACAGGGTTTTAAGGTTAAGGAACTGGACTCCCAGGATGGCGATGGTGCCGGAATAAAATCTGCCACCCTCGAAATTGAAGGTCAGTTTGCCTATGGTTTTTTGAAATCAGAAATTGGTGTACACCGTCTGGTCCGTATTTCTCCTTTCGACTCCAATGCCCGCCGGCATACCTCTTTTGCTTCGGTTTTTGCGTACCCCGAAATTGACGATACCATAACCATCGAGATCAATCCTGCTGATGTGCTTTTGGATACTTCCCGGTCGGGCGGAGCTGGGGGCCAGAATGTGAATAAGGTGGAGACGAAAGTTCAGCTTACCCACGTGCCAACGGGCATCGTGGTGGTTTGCCAGGTAGAACGCTCCCAGCTTGCAAACCGGGAAAGGGCCATGCAAATGCTGAAATCCCGCCTGTATCAGCTGGAAGTAGAAAAGCGAAACGAGGAAAAAGCCAAGATTGAAAGCTCCAAAAAGCGCATTGATTTCGGCTCCCAGATCCGGAATTATGTGCTTCATCCCTACAAATTGGTGAAGGACAACCGTACTTCGGTGGAAACTTCCGATGCGCAGTCGGTCCTCGACGGCGAACTCATGCCATTTATCAAAGGCTATCTTTTGATGCAGGATTAACCCGGAGGTCGCATTGGAAATTCTTAACTGGATTTCTGATGCGGATTCCTGGATTAACGGGTCAATTTCATAATCAGTCCGGGAAGTTCCGACAGGTCCCGGACCTGAATCTGATCTTTCAGAGGGCATGGTTTGCTTCCGGGGTTAAACCAGATGGACCGGATCCCGACACTTCTGGCGCCCAGAATATCTGCTTCCCAGCCATCTCCAATCATCAGGCTTTCCGATGCCTTTGCTCCGGCTTTTTGAAGCGCTTTCATAAAAAAATCCGGTTGTGGCTTTCTGGACCCGGTTTCATCGGAAGTGGTGATGGTGGAGAAATAATCCCGTATCCCTGAAAACCTTAGTTTGCGTTCCTGCGATTCGGCAAAACCATTGGTAATGATGTGTAAAACATGGTTTTTGTTGAGCTCAGCCAAAACAGGAAGGCAGTTTGGAAACAATGCCTTTCCCTGGCTGCAGTGTTCGAGGAAGGCAGGATGAAACCCTGGAATATCTTGTGGAATTAATCCAAAGGCTTCAAAAACCATTTCCAATCGCCTCAAACGAAGGGTTTCCGGCTCCATGCCTGCCCTGTGAAAAAGTTCCCAGACGGCATTGTTGGCTTCCAGAAATGCGTCGGCAAAACCAGCGGCATCTGCAAATCCCCAGGTTTCCAGTCCCAGATGGGTATGCAAATGAAGCAGGGCATGGCGGGCATTCCGGTCGTAATCCCAAAGGGTATGGTCGAGATCAAAAAATATGTTGCGGATGGGATCTGTTCCCGGGGTCCCGGCCATATCCTATCGGAATGAAGGATTCATGAGTTCCAGATCCATCAGTTTTTTATATCCTTTGGACGAAATCGCTTTTTTCAGTGGCTCCAAATGCCGGGTTCTGTGGCAATCGGAGCCGAGGAAATGCACAAAACCCTGCTCAATCATCCACTCGGCATATTTCTGGGCAACTGGTCCGTAATATCCCATCAGCGACATGGTATTGATTTGAAGAAAGACCCCTGAATCGAATAGTTCTTCGAGTTTTTCTTTTTTGTTCTGCAGGTATAAATAACGCTCCGGGTGGGCAAAGACAGGACGATATCCCTTCAGCCGCATCTTAAACAAAACATCCCTCAGGTAGGCGGGTTCATTGATGAAGCCGGTTTCAACCAGGACATAGTTGTCGAAGAGGCGTAAAAGCGGTTCCCCTGCCTCCAGCATTTCTATGAAATGATCATCAATAAAATACTCGGCTGCTGCCTCCAACTGAAGGGATGATCCTTTTTCTTCTAAAGCTGTCCGGACCATTTCCAGAACAGGAAAAATGGTTTCGGGCGTGTTTTGGTATAAGTCCTGAATAATGTGGGGTGTAGCAATAATTTTCTCAAAACCCCGCTCTTCAAAATTCTCCAGCAAACGCAGACTTTCCTCCAGGTTCACTGCACCGTCATCAATTCCGGGTAAAAAGTGCCCATGCATATCCACTTTGAGCCACTTGCCGTCCTGATGCACAGGAGATGATCGGGAGAAAAAGGAAAAAAAGCTCATGCATCTGCAAAGTAAAGCCAAAAACCCCATTAAAGCCTTTTTGGTGCCGGACCTTTTTGGCCGTCGGGTTTGAATATGCACCATGTTTTTTTTCAATTGAGTGGCCTGAAGAGGAACCTTAAACTGTGGCCACGACCGACCTGATGACAAACTGTGCAGCAAAAAAAAATGAACAGATTTTCCAATCTGGCTGACAGTCAAAAATCTATGGTTTAGGTGAAAAATGTTATGAGTTGGAGGCCTTCTCAAACTCCTCTCCAGAAAGATTGAAAAAGGAATTGTTTCTTCGGCAATCACTTTTTTGCTTTGGCCCTGCAAAACGGATCACCGTTTTGCCACCGGAATCGTACCTTTTTTAAACTTGTTTTTATGCGCACATTTTCGAATGACGAAGAACCATTATTGACCGAAAACAAAAATCGCTTCGTCCTTTTTCCCATACAACACTCCGATATCTGGACAATGTACAAACAGGCTGAAGCCAGTTTCTGGACAGCCGAAGAAATTGATCTTGCTCAGGATTTCGGTCATTGGGCTGGGCTTAATGACGGAGAACGTCATTTCATTTCGCATGTACTGGCCTTTTTTGCTGCTTCAGACGGAATTGTCAACGAAAACCTTGGTGCCAATTTTTTCAATGAAGTCCAGTTTCCGGAAGCCAAATGCTTCTATGGATTTCAGATTATGATGGAGAATATCCATGCCGAAACCTACTCTTTGTTGATCGATACCTATATCAAGGATCCCAAGGAGAAACAACATCTCTTCCAGGCAATGGAAACAGTTCCTTGTGTAGGAAAAAAGGCAGACTGGGCCCTGCGTTGGATAAAATCAGAAAACTTCGCTGAACGTCTTGTGGCTTTCGCTGCGGTAGAAGGTATCTTCTTCAGCGGTTCTTTCTGTTCTATTTTCTGGCTGAAAAAACGCGGTCTGATGCCAGGGCTAACCTTCTCAAACGAGCTTATCTCACGTGATGAGGGCCTTCATTGCGATTTTGCATGCCTCCTTTACACCCAATACCTGAACAACAAACTGAGCAAGGAAAGGGTATATGAAATCATTAAAGATGCTGTGGCCATCGAACAGGAATTTGTTTCTGACGCCTTACCCGTCAATCTGATTGGCATGAATGCCAAGTTGATGAAGGAGTACATTGAATTTGTGGCCGATCGGCTTGTTCTTGCCCTGGGATACCCTAAGATCTACAATGCCACCAATCCTTTTGATTTTATGGAAATGATTTCACTTCAGGGAAAAACCAATTTCTTCGAAAAGCGGGTTGCCGAATACCAGAAGGCTGGTGTGATGTCCGAAAAGGAGCAGCACAAATTTTCTTTGGAGGAAGACTTTTAAGCCAATCGTTTTTACTGAAGGCCCGGGCAAAATGTCCGGGCTTTTTTTTGTCTATGTCTTTTCAAATATTTTCTATCTGACCAGGTTGAAATAGCCCGTAGACTGATAACTGGCTCCTTGTTCGTCTTTTCCCCTGGCTTTATAGGCATATGGCCCTGACGGAGCTGGCTGACCTGAAATTTCCCCGTTCCAGCCTTCTTTCAGGCTTTGCCCCACCCAGATCAGATTGCCCCAGGCATTAAAAATTTCAAGATTGAATTCAGTTAAATACAAGCCGTATCCTTTAAACACATCATTCCACCCATCATCATTGGGGGTAAATACATCCGGAAACCGAAGCCCTGCTTCCTGGTCAATCACCACCACATTCGAAAAACTTCCTTCCGGATATAAAATGGAGTCGTTGGCAAATGCCCGCACCTGGTATTCAAGCCTTTGCTTGTACGAATCCCGTTGCCTGGTTTCGAAGGATTGGAGAGTCCTCCCTTCGGCAATTCTTTTGGCCGGGTCAGGTGGATTTAGTCTGATCAGGCGATATCGTGCAACTCCATCTTTCCATCCTGTGAGGGTGGTCCAGTTAAACCGCTGAAGCCCCGTTTCCTCTCTGAACTGCTGCAGATGGATGGAGCAAATGGAATCGCTCAGCAAGGAAGGATTGGCGCAAATATCCCGGTACTGAATACGGTAGCAATAGGAGCTTTCAGAAACATTGATCGTGCTGTCCACAAAAGGAAGACTTCCCACATTCTTCCAAAGTTCATAATCCATGGCGGCCCTGGTTTTTCGGAAAACCTCGAATGTTTTCGCCAGTGGGGAAGCCAGGCCGGAAACGGATATTTGATTGTTCTCTACCGTGATGTGGAGGTTTGTTACCGGGTCCGGCGGTCGGTTCGATACGGCATTGGCGCAGGAAGGTGCTGTTAAAAAAACAAGTTTGCCGCCATGGCCGCTCCCGTTTCGTTTTGTCCTTATCTGGTAGCAATATAGTTGGCCGCATACCAGATTTGAAGTATCTACATATTGGGTATCGGGATATCCAATAAGATTTTTGATGGGGATTCCATTTCTAAGCAATTCCATTTCTTCCAGCGGGGACAGGTCCATTCTGGGCCAGGTCAACTGAATCTTCTGATTATCGGGTCGGGTTTTGAGCCAGAACAAAGTCCAGGCAGGCGCCGGTACTACATTTCCGCAACCTGAAATGGTCGCCAACCGAAGGCTGTCAGGGTTCCGTGCATTGAGATATTCTGTCAATACCTCCAGTTCGGCACGATTTACTGGCGTGTTCCCGGAGACCAGGTTGTTCCAGAAACCTGTACCATTGGTCACCTGTATGGTCCAGGGTTCGTCTGCACGGGTTTGCATCCTGACCCGATATTTCAGGGAATCGATGCCGATCAAGCTGTCAGCGAGTGGGGCTTCATTGTTTTTATAGAGCGTGACGGTGTCTTTCTGGGGTTCCTTATTACAGGTATTGGGTTGGGCTCCCCTGATTTCAAAGGGAAAAGTTGCCTGACTTCCGGTGAAATTGTATTTGTATTTAAAAACGGATGCTTTATCAACAACAGGTAATGCCGGCCCGCCATCCCCGGGTTCAAATGTGTAAGCGGTGAAAACGGTATCAATAAACCTGATCTTCAGGGTATCACGGCAGGTTTCCCATGTAAATTTTGGAACAGCCTCGAATCTGAATACCCGAACCCGGCGCTGCAAGGTTTGGTTTCCTCCCCTTAATTGCTCGATAATGTATTCACCTGGTTCTGTATAGGTGTAACTCATCTCGGTTTCACCTGCTGGTAATACCTGATAGTCGATGGGATTGGGATTTACTTTCCATCTAAAGTTAAAACTGATGATGGCAGAAGGATCGGTGCAATTCCGAACGGTTACGGTAAAAGGTGCGCAGCCCAATGAGTCGCCTACAAATTGAAAGCAAGGATCTTGTGCAAGAACCTTTGTGGTACTGATGCCCAGCAGGCAAATCAAAACGATAAGCCATTTTTGCATGCGATCAGTCTGATTGCGAATAGGTTCGGAAAAAGGCAGTCGCCGCATCCATGTCTGGTTTGAAAAGGCGGTCGCTATTTCGGAATGAAACTGTTTTCCGAAGTTCGGAAACCATTTTTTCCAAAACATGACTGCTTTGCATTGGTCTTCGGTATTCAAGTGCCTGTGCTCCCGCAAGTAACAATATTCCAAGTACTGATTCTGCATTCTCTACCACTTTCACTGCTTTCAGAGCCGCGTTGGCACCCATGCTCACATGGTCTTCCTGGCCATTGCTGCTCACAATACTGTCTACAGAAGCTGGTGTAGAAAGTTGTTTGTTTTGGCTAACGAGTGCAGCCGCCGCATATTGTGGAATCATAAATCCGCTTTCCAAACCTGGATTTTGGGTCAGAAAAATCGGCAATCCCCTTTCTCCTGTCAAAAGCTGATACAATAACCTTTCGGCAATATTGGCGATTTCAGCAACGGCAATAGCGAGGAAATCCAGTGCCAATGCTAATGGTTGACCATGAAAATTTCCTCCAGAAACCACCAGATCCTCCTTCCGGAAAACCAATGGATTGTCTGTAATGGCATTCAACTCATTTTCCAGAATACCTCCTGTGTATCGGATCGCATCCATAGAAGCGCCAATGACCTGGGGAAGACATCGTAGCGAATAAGGATCCTGAACCTGTGCCTTTTCCCTTTCTGCCAACCCGCTGCCTTGCAACAACAATCTTAATCTGGAGGCAGCTTCCATCTGACCTTTTTGTCTTCTTAGTTGGTGTATGGGCTCATACAGAAAATCTGTCCTGGAATCGAAAGCATCCATGGAAAGCGCAAATACGCTGAAGCTGTTTTCAAGTAAGGTTTCAGCTCGCCACCATGCTTCCAGGCCCATGGCCAACATGAATTGGGTTCCGTTCAACATGGCCAGGCCTTCTTTGGCCTTTAAGGTTATCGGCGCCCAACCCATTTCTTTTAGGAAATCTGCACCCGAAATCCGATTGCCTTTCCAGTAAACCTCCCCTTCGCCCAGAAGAGGCAATGTCATATGTGCAAGTGGAACAAGATCTCCCGAAGCGCCCAGAGAGCCTTTCTCAAAGACCAAAGGGGCTGCTCCACTATTGTAAAATGCCACCAGCCGATCCAGCAATTCAGGTGTTACGGCAGAGTGCCCGGTAAGAAAACTCTTGATCTTCAGCAACATCATGAGCTTTGAAATATGGGCAGGAACGGGATCGCCAACCCCACATGCATGCGAAAAGACCAGATTTATCTGCAACTGTTCCAGGTCCTTTTCCTCAATTTCTTCCCTGCAAAGTTTTCCAAAGCCGGTATTGATTCCATAAATGGGATGGGGAGAATTTCGGATTTTCTCTTCAAGAAAAGTTCTTGAGCGTTGAACTTCCTGTTTTGCTTCCTCTGATATTTCCAGGGTTTCACCCGAATGGAATAAATCCCGGAACTCGGATAAAGTCAGGGTATTGCCGTCAATCTGTTGCATTTGGTGTAAAATCGAATGCAAATAAACCAAATTGATATTTCTGAGCCTGGTTTTCCGGTCCAAAGCGCCGTTTGATGATCCACCATAGAGAAACTGCTACTTTTGCCTTCCCTTATATTTATTCAATGAAGGTTACCAATACCCGCAACCCTGGGGAAGCGTTTTCTTTCCTGCACGCCCTGGAAGCGGGCCTGGCTTCCGACAGAGGACTTTTTGAGCCCAAAGATTTTCCCATTCAGGATCAAGGTTTTTTTGAGAATCTTCTTGGGTTGCCATTCCCTGAGATGGCCTTTCGCTTATTGCGTGTTCTCCTGGAAGATGAAATCCCTGCAGCTGAACTAAAGGCCATCTGCTACGATGCTTTTTCATTTCCCGTTCCGCTCAGGGAACTTCAACCCCACATCCATATTCTCGAACTATTTCATGGCCCGAGTCTGGCATTCAAAGACTTTGGTGCCCGTTTCATGGCAAGGGTTTTGGCCAATCAGCGGAAGATGCCGTTCAAGCCATTGCAGGTGCTTGTGGCTACTTCCGGAGATACAGGTGGCGCAGTGGCGATGGGTTTTCATCAGGTTCCGGGCATTACAGTTACCATTCTTTTTCCAAAAGGCCGGGTTACCGCTTTGCAGGAAATGCAGCTTACCCGCCTGGGCGGCAATGTCAGGGCAATTGAAGTAGAGGGGAGCTTTGACGATTGCCAGGAACTTGTTAAAATGGCTTTTTGGGATACGGAGCTTAAAGAGCGTTTGGGGCTTACTTCTGCCAACAGCATTAATTTGGGTAGACTTATTCCACAAATGCTTTACTACGTGCAGGCCTGGACCGTCTTGCAGCAAAAGCACCCGGACAGAAAGCTGGTCTTTTCGGTACCAAGCGGGAATTTCGGAAATATCTGTGCTGCTGCCTATGCCTGGAAAATGGGCTTGCCCGTCCACAGGCTTGTGGCTTCAGTAAACTCCAATGCTGTTTTTCCAGATTACTTAGAAACTGGTCAATACGTTGCAAAGCCTTCATTGCCCACTATTTCCAATGCCATGGATGTAGGCAATCCCAGCAATTTTGAAAGGATCCTTTCCCTGATGGGTAGCCATGAAAATATGCAGCGCTTGTTTTCTTCCTGGTCTTTTTCAGATGCCCGGACAGAAAATGCCATCATGGAAATCTATAATCGGTTCCAATATATTTCAGAACCCCATGCTGCCATTGCCTTCCTTGGTTTGAAAACTTACCTCGAAACAAACCCAGACCCGGATATTGAGGGCGTTTTCCTTGGAACGGCTCATCCCTCCAAGTTCTTACCGGTCTTGCCTTTGGCAATTCAGTCTTTGGTTGAAATTCCGGAAGGACTCAAAAAACTTCAGGAATTAAAGCCCGTCAGTCTGGCTATGAAACCGGATTTTAAGATTTTTCGAAATTTCTTGCTTCAGCAAAGCTAAGCGCAAGGTAGATTCTCCTTTGTTTGCCTTATGAAATCGGTTTCCTCACTATTGTCGCTGCGCTCGTTTTTGGCTCTTTCGGGCCTTTATCTTTTGGCAGAATGGCTTAATTTTTCTGCCTTGGCTCCTTCAGATCCCGCCTTGCGCATGGCATTCCGATACCTTGTAGTTGGAATTGGTTTAGGATTTGCATTGCGGAAATCAAGTCTCACCCATTGGATTTTTGTCGCCATGGTGGTAGGAATGGCCATCGGCTATGACTTTCCGGAACTGGCAAAAAACCTCAACGTTTTGTCCCGGATTTTTATGAAACTGGTCAAATGTGTCATTGCACCTTTGATTCTGGGAACCTTAATTACTGGAATAGCAGGCCACAGCAATATGAAAAATCTGGGTCGTCTTGGCCTGAAATCTCTCATTTACTTTGAAGTCGTTACCACTTTTGCCCTCATTATCGGGCTTTTTGCCATCAACCTCACCAATGCGGGAGCTGGTATAGCCCTCACCGGCCAGGCCACTTCTGAGATTCCTAAACTGGCCCCAAAATCTGCGACAGAAATTATCCTTCACGTGTTCCCCGAAAACCTGGCAAAATCGATTGCCGATGGGGAAGTGCTTCAAATTGTGGTTTTCTGTCTGTTTTTTTCGATCGGCCTTGCAAAAACCAATGAGAAATACAGGAAACCCATACTCAATTTTGCTGCATCGCTTTCTGAAGTGATGTTCAAATTTACTGATCTGGTTATGCTGTTTGCCCCTTTTGCAGTGGGAGGTGCTGTTGCATATACAGTTGCCAGCATGGGCCTGGATGTCCTTCAAAACTTATTGGTATTGGTCCTGACATTATATGGAGCGCTCATTTTTTTTGTCCTCGGAATCTTGTTGCCCATAGCATTAATCGCAAGAGTCCCGATTCTCCGGTTTTTAAAAGCTGTTCGCGAACCGGTTACCCTGGCTTTTGCAACCGCTAGTTCTGAGTCGGCTTTGCCAAAAGCGCTCGAAAATATGCGGGCATTTGGGGTGCCCGATAAAATTGTCGGTTTTGTGCTTCCAACCGGATATACCTTCAACCTGGACGGAACCACTTTGTATTTGTCCCTTGCTTCTGTTTTTGTGGCACAGGCAGCTGGAATGGATCTCAGTATTGGGGAGCAAGTGCTTATGGTATTAACACTGATGCTTACAAGCAAAGGTGTTGCCGGGGTAGCCCGGGCAAGTCTGGTTATTCTTGCGGGAACGGCAGCCACATTCGGATTACCAGAATGGCCGATCGCAGCCATCCTGGGGGTAGATGCCATTATGGATATGGCCAGAACCTCCGTTAATGTTTTGGGCAACTGTCTGGCTTCGGTTGTTGTCGCCCGCTGGGAAGGCGAATTCCATCCAAATCGGGACAAATGAGGCCAGGAAAATTTAAGTTTTCGCTGATAATTCTCCTGATCTGGACCAGTGCCCGGGCGCAACCCATTGCCCTGTCCAGCCTCAGGCCTGGTGACCTGCTTTTCCTGGATCTTGATTGCGGCCCCATGTGCGATGCCATCGAAGAGGTGACTCCCGCCTGGAATGGCATGCATTTCAGCCATGTGGGTATTCTCATTTCTAAAAATGATAGCCTGTTTGTTCTGGAAGCTTTGCCCCCTGGCGTAAAACTGACCCCGATAAACAAATTTATGGCCTACAGTTCCCAACCAATGGCAGCCGGTCGTTGGAATTTTCCCTTTGACACCCTCATTGATAAGGCATTATTGTTAGGACAAAGCCTCCTGGGTCAACCCTACGATTCTGAATTTCGAATGGGCAACGGGAAGTGGTATTGCTCTGAATTGGTTTATGAAATTTTCAAGACCGCCAATCGCGGAAATCCGGTTTTCAATACTGCTCCTATGACGTATTGCAGGCCGGGAAAAAAGGAGATTCACCCAATATGGAAAGCCCATTTTTCTAAGCTTCAGGTCCCGGTTCCAGAAGGTGAACCTGGATGCAATCCTGGAAATTTGGCCTTGTCCCCATCTTTAAATATGTTGGGTGTTGTTTTCCCCCAAAAGCAGTAAATCACAGGTTCGTCCGATGGAAAACCATCAGATTCTCCAATTCCAACGGCTGGACCACTTTCTTTCCCAGGGATGGTATAGAATGGGTCAAACTTTGTTTACAAACGACTACATCTACATTGAGGGAAAATGGGTCCGGGTTTTTTGGCTGAGGTTTCGGCTATCCGATTTTTCCTGGGGGTCAAAGCAAAATGCCCTGTTGAAAAAATTTCCGCTTCCAATTTCCCTTTGCCCCTTTTCCTGGACCGATACCCATGAAGAACTTTTTCAGGAATATCGGGCCTCGGTTCTGTTTGATGCCCCAAACTCAGCCAGACGATATCTCATGGATGATGGTGCCGGGAATGAATCGCCGACTAATTTTTTTCCTTCACTCCAATTTGAAATAAGGGACGGTGCAACTTTGAAGGGCTGTGGTGTTTTCGATCGGGGCTACAAATCGATT
>JBIPNA010000293.1:0-4878 GCA_044375665.1 Catalimonadaceae bacterium | reverse complement strand
TTTCCTGTTTCCAGGTTGGGGCAGGCCATCGGGGCGCTTCAGGATTTGTTTAAGGAATTTGCCTATGAAAACGCCATTATTTTTGGCCATGCCCGGGACGGAAACATCCACTTTGTGGTAACCCAGTCCTTCTCAGAACCATCTGAAACGGACCGATACGACAGGTTTATGCGGAAAGTAGTGGATCTGGTGGTCCATCAGTTTCAGGGAACCCTCAAAGCGGAACATGGCACAGGGCGAAACATGGCACCTTTTGTTGAAACCGAATGGGGGCCCGAAGCTTACGCCATCATGCAACGCATCAAAAATTCGATTGATCCCAACAATCTGCTCAATCCGGGCGTCATTCTGAACGACAACCCGCATGTCCATATAGAAAACCTGAAGGCCCTTCCTACCGTGGAGCCAGAGGTGGATAAATGTATCGAATGTGGTTATTGTGAGCCAAGGTGTCCGAGCCGTGATTTAAGCGCCTCACCAAGAAGGAGAATTGTTATCCGCAGAGCCCTGGCTCTGTTGAAAGCCGCCGGCAATCAGGGCGATTATGAAGAGATATTAAAAGATCAGGACCACGAATCCCTGGAAACCTGTGCGGTTGATGGACTTTGTGCCGGAGCATGTCCGGTGGACATCAATACCGGGGAACTGGTTAAAAGATTGCGTCGTGAAAACCACTCGGATTTTGCAAACCACCTGGCACTTCTGGCCGCCCGGCATTTTAACACCGTAGAGAAAGGGATGCAAATGGGTCTTCAGGCAGGGCATTTTACCAACCAGATCCTGGGAAAAACTGCCATGACCCGGATTACCACTCTGCTCAGAAAAGGGATACCCGGGATGCCCCTCTGGGCCGAAGGAATGCCCAAACCAGCCAGGTTTCCAAAGCAGAATTCAACATCGGATCAGGCCCAAAATGGAACTCCCGGGATTATTTATTTCCCTGCCTGCATTTCCCGAATGATGGGAACGTATCCCGGAAAAGAAAGAAACCTGATGGAAACCTTTCTCAGGATTTGTGAGAAAACAGGTATTCCGGTCCATATTCCTGATTCAATGGAAGGCACGTGTTGTTCCCAGATTTTTAGCTCTAAAGGTTATTCATCCGCTTATGCCTGGATGGCAAACCAGACTTTCGAAAAAATGTGGAAAGCAAGCCTGGAAGGAGCTATTCCTGTGGTGATCGATGTCAGTTCTTGTGCTTATACCCTGAGGAACATTAAGCCTGTTCTGAACCCTGAGAATCAAGATCATTTTGCCAGAATCAAATTTCTCGACAGTGTGGAATTTTTATATTCAGAAGTCCTTCCCAGAGCTATCGGGGTGAAAAAAAAGGGGAAAATCCTCCTTCATCCGGTCTGTTCACTGGAGAAGATGAAAACAAGTGGTGCCTTTGAAGCCATTGCCCGGAAATTTGCAGAAGAAGTTATTGTGCCATTGGAGGCGGGCTGTTGCGGAATGGCCGGTGACCGTGGATTTTTCTTCCCTGAATTAACAGCCTCTGCCACCCGATCAGAAGCCAGGGAGGCAAAAGATGAAATTGTGGATGGCTGTTATTCCAGCACCCGAACCTGCGAACTGGCCATGAGTCAGGCGGTGCAAAAGAATTATGAATCCATCCTGTACCTTGTGGAGGAAGGTCTTCCGGAAAAAGCTGGATGAAATCAGTTTTCCGGGTTGAAATGCCGGAAAATGCGGAATCTTGCAGCCTTATGTTAAAAGCTTTTTTGGGGTGGCCTTGCCGACTCCTGTGGTGCCTTCCGCTCTTAATTTTTCTCCTTCCGCTTCCGGCTTATAGCTGGAAACTTGTTCCTAAACCCTGGATAGAAAAACCCGAAAAGGGGATTTGCAAAGTTGATCCAACATGGAAATGGACTTTTGGGTCAGATTCTTCAGAATACCTGCAACATATTTACAATCCATTTTTGGCCTGGGCAGACAGCCTGGCACCTGGCTATTTCAAGCCTGTTTCAGCTTTCGATTTTGCGTTGGGAGAAGTAAAAATGGAAATTAAACCTATGGCCGGATTGGGTCCGGAAGGATATGAACTTCGCCTGGAAGAAAACCGGATCCTGCTTCAGGCACCCAGCCAGCGGGGAATTTTTTATGGCCTCCAGACACTCCGGCAGCTTATTTTTCAGAAAATCACCCAAAAAACACCCATTTCAAAAGGACTGATTAAGGACAAACCCCGGTTTTCATGGAGAGGGATGCACCTGGATGTGAGCAGACACTTTTTTTCAGTCCGGGAAATAAAAACCTATCTCGACATGCTGGCCCTGCATAAAATGAATGTATTTCATTGGCATCTGACAGACGATCAGGGATGGAGGCTGGAAATCAAAGCTTTCCCGAAACTCACAGAAATCGGGGCCTGGAGGAAAGAAACCATGATCGGGCATTATTATGACAAGCCCCGGAAATTTGATGGCAAACCACATGGAGGCTTTTACACCCAAAAGGATGTCCGGGATTTGGTTGCCTATGCTGCCCAAAGGATGATTACCATCGTGCCTGAAATTGAAGTCCCGGGACATTGCCAGGAAATGGTGGCCGCCTATCCGGAATTGGGAAGCTTTATTTCTCCCGACTCTGCCCCTCAGGTAATGACCACCTGGGGCGGAACCCAACACATCCTCAATCCCTTCCCTCCTACTTTGAGATTTCTCGAGAGCGTTTTAGACGAAGTCATGACCCTGTTTCCTTCCGCATACATCCATGTGGGAGGAGATGAAGCCATTAAAACCCAATGGAAAAAGAACCCCGCCATTCAGAAATTCAAGGACAGCCTGGGTCTGAAAACCGAACGTGAACTCCAAAGCTGGATGATCCGGCATTTGGACCGTTACCTGACCTCAAAAGGAAGAAAACTCATGGGATGGGATGAAATTCTGGAAGGGGGGCTCGCCGAAAATGCAGCTGTGATGAGCTGGAGAGGCGAAAAAGGTGGAATTGCGGCCGCAAAAATGAAACATTCTGTGGTGATGAGTCCCGGAACCCATTGCTACTTTGACAAATACCAGGTGGCCGATAAAACCAAAGAACCTTTGGCCATTGGCGGATTCATTCCTTTGAATAAAGTTTATGAATACGAGCCTCAACCTGCACTTCTCAGCCCGAAAGAAAAAAACTATGTACTTGGAGCTCAGGGAAATGTATGGACAGAATATATCCCAGATTTCAAACAGGTGCAGTACATGGCCCTTCCCAGAATGGCTGCCCTTGCCGAAGTGGTCTGGACGCCTGTGGCCCAAAAGAACTTTGGTGATTTCAAATCGAGACAAAAAGAACTCAACCATTGGTATTCCAGTCAGGGCTGGACATGGTGTAAACATGGATTTTAATCCAAAAAACCTCACCGGATGGTTACCTTGCCAACTTTATTTCAACCCTCATGTCAAAAATTATTTCGTCTTTATTTTTACTTCTTGCTGCTGGTGTGTTTTCCTGCGAATCCGGGCAGAAAACCCAATTACCTCCAAACTCAGATACCATATCTCTGAATACTTCCACTTACACACTTAAACATCTCAAAGGCTGGACACTGGATACTACCGACGAAGACTTCGATATTGAAAGGTACTTTTTCCTTGACAGTCCTTCAGAGGATGGTTTTATTTCCTTCTTCATCTACAATACTGCCATGGATGAAGAAGAACTTGTTCAGAATCAAATTGATGCCCACCTGGAAAAATCCATGAAAGGGGGCAAAGTCACCCGGTTTACCAAATGGGGCAAATTCACAGGGAAAGGTGCAAGGATTAAAGGAAAAGTTACCGGTATCTGGAATGGAGAAATTGCTGTTTTCAGTTCCAGCACCGATTCCAGTACATTCCTGACAGTGATGCAGGTACTCGATAGCGACAGGGGCCCGGAATTGAAAGGGCTTAAATGCATAGAAAAATCATTCACCTTAAAATGACATCTGAAAACACCCGGAAGAAAATTGCAGCGGCCTTGCTGCTTTTCATGGTTTTTGGTTGCAAAATATTTGCGCAACCCTTTCTGGTTTTATTGCCGGAGGCAGGTCTGCAATTAGAACTGCCCAGTCCCGAATGGGCTAAACCAGATCAAAAAACCGTTGGAGATATGATTATATATAGTGGGAAACGTGCACCCATTACAGACAGTCTCAACCGGGGTATTGTGGCCAATGTGTCCATTTTGATTGAAAAAGTCGAACCTGGATTGAGAGCCAAAGCCTATTCTGCATCCCGTCGGGCTCAGGTCCCGTTTGACATTCAGAAAACCTTAAACGCCAAAACCGGGAGGTTGAAGATGCTCAATGCCATTGCCCATTTTGGATCTTACAAAGACGCATCCGGATTGCTTCACCGGATTTGTGTCGTTTATGCCATTCATCGGGGCAAAGGCATTCAGCTGATTCTGGATGGAACAGATTCCGTCTGGCCTTCTTTGAAACCAGAATTTCTTGCCATTGCGCAATCGCTCAGCATTTCATCTCAGGCAAGAAAATGACCTCCTATAAAAACTGGGACGATACCATTGTAGCTCTGGCAAGCCCTTCAGGAATTGGGGCTTTAGCCCTTTTGCGGCTATCGGGTCCGCAGGCCATTTCCATCCTGGAAAAGCTTGCGCCCAAATCGAAAGCGACCTCCCGGCAAAGTCATACGGCCTTTGTTTGCCGCCTTTTTCTGGGAACAGAGTTTCTGGATGAGGCTTTAGCCACCATTTTCCGGGCGCCGGCTTCCTTTACAGGCGAGGATGTGGTGGAATTGGGCCTTCACGGCTCTGCATATATCGTTCAACAGGTGTTGAAAAGCTGTCTGGAAGCAGGTTGCAGAATGGCTTCTCCCGGAGAATACACCCAGCGGGCCTTTCTGAACCGTAAACTCGATCTGGCACAGGCCGAAGCCGTGG
>JBIPNA010000292.1:0-4882 GCA_044375665.1 Catalimonadaceae bacterium | reverse complement strand
TTCGCTATGGCTGGTGGTTTTTGGTCAGGTTTGCCTTGGGCAAAACAAACGGCCCGCTGATTTCTGGACCAAACCTCTGGCATCCCTTCCGCAGAAACCCGGCTATGTACCAGGCAGCTTTCGGTTTGAATTGTACCTAAAAGCGCTGCGAAACAAAAGGGTTGGCCTTGTGGTAAACCACACTTCTCGGTATCAGGGCGTCCATCTGGTCGATACCCTGCGGGCCGCCGGCATTCAGATTGTCCGCATTTTTTCTCCGGAGCATGGCTTTCGGGGCACCGCAGCCAATGGGGAAAAAGTGGCTTCGGGAACCGATGCCCAAACCGGAATTCCAATCGTTTCACTTTACGGAAAAAACAAAAGACCCGAGCAGGCACAACTTCAGGATCTGGATGTACTCCTCTTCGACCTTCAGGATGTAGGCGCCCGGTTCTACACCTACATCTCCACCATGAAAGAGGTAATGGAAGCCTGCGCATCCCAGGGCCTCCGCTTGTATATTGGAGACAGATTCAATCCTTTGGGTTTTTGCTCCGCCGGACCCATACTCCAGCCTGGTTTTGAATCTTTTGTCGGCGCTTTCCCCATTCCTGTTGTGCATGGGCTCACCGTGGGCGAACTGGCACAGATGGCCGTAGATCAGGGTTGGATAAAAGGGGGTAAAAAACTGAAATTGAAAGTGTTGCCATGCCTCGGTTACAATCATTCCGATACTTTATTTCCTGCAGTCCCGCCATCCCCGAACCTGCCTACGCCTTTGTCTGTCTGGGCTTATCCAAGCCTCTGCCTTTTCGAAGGCACACCCTGGAGTGTCGGCAGGGGAACGCCATTGCCCTTTCAGGTTTTTGGCTTTCCCGATTCCGCCTGTGGCCCATTTTCATTTAGACCCGGCCGGACCGACAGCAACCAGGTCAAGCCCCTTTTCCATGGGCAAACCTGTTTTGGTTTTAAACTGGGTCCCGATTCCATCCGGTCCTGCTTTTCACTACATTTCCTCCATCTGGCCTATGCCCGTCATCCACAGAAAGCCGGTTTTTTCAATCCCTTTTTCCGCAAACTGGCAGGCAGCGACGAAGTCAGCAAATCTGTAGAAGCAGGCAGAGAATGGGCGGGCGACCTTTCCGCCTGGAACAAGCTACGAAGACGTTATTTACGCTATCCCGAATAGTGGGGTTCAGGTCGCTGAAATTCATTTGATCTAAAATTCAGTCCTTGAAATCTGCAATAGGATTTCTAATGCGGATTTTGGGTTTATTTGTTCCATGGTATTCAATTTGTGTGCGCAGTCCAGTCTTGCCCAGGTCTATCTCAAAGAGCTGAGGGACATCCATATCCAGAAAGATCGGGCCCGTTTCCGCCGCAATCTGGAGCGGCTTGGTCAGATTCTGGCTTATGAAATCAGTAAATCCATGCGGTTCAGACTTGAAACCGTTACAACCCCGCTCGATACTGCCGACATCTCCATTCCCGACGAACAACCGGTTTTGTGTTCCATCCTCCGGGCCGGAGTCCCGTTTTTCAATGGCTTTGTCTCTTACTTCGATCATGCCGATTGCGCATTTGTGGGCGCTTACCGTGGGAAGAACCGCAAAGACCTCAGCTTCGACATTGAGCTCGACTATGTAGCCGCACCCGATCTCGAAGGCAAATGCCTCATTCTGATAGATCCCATGCTGGCCACGGGCAAGTCCATCGTAAAAGCCTACGAGGCATTGCTCAAATGGGGCGAGCCTGCTTCCCTGCACGTCGCCTCGGTTATAGCTGCACCCGAGGGCGTCGACTGGATCGAAAGCCGCCTGCCCCAGGCCGACATCTGGACCGGCGCCATCGACCGTGAGCTCAACCGGCATTCCTACATTGTACCGGGACTTGGCGATGCCGGCGATCTGGCCTTCGGTCCCAAAATAGATTGTTAGCCATCCGGAAAGCGCACTTACAACTTTAACCCAGATTCCGCGTTAGAGATTCGTAATGAGAGTCTAACATGCAAAAAATCAGCACCTTATACTCGAGATTCGTAGCAGCGCTACGGATGCAGAGGATAAGGCGTCCGCCTTTGGAGGACTCTGATTTGAAGCAGGTTAGGCTCGTAATAGGATTTCTAATGCGGATTCTGGGTTTAAGCCCTGTTTTTTTTTCAGGGGCTGCCGGCTCCTTTCGTCGCCGTCGGGCTGTCCAGGGCTCCGCTATCGCTCCGGCCCCCCGCCAGGGCGGGTGGCTAAACCCTTCCCATCCCTCAGCCGCGTTTCAGATGGAACCAGGATTCTACATTGAACATTTTGAATTTCGGTCCGTCGGATACTTTGGTTTTGCCGGGTTGCCAGAAAACCTAAAAGGACTTCGAAGACCTTAAAGGTTTCTTCATGGCGCAATTTCCTGTTTGGACCATCTTGTTCGTAGTGTTCCGAAGGGCCACTACGAACTGCCCATGAAATGCAGGGTCTCCTGACCCGGTAGGTAAGCACACGTTTTCCTTTATAAAACCACAGCCAAACCGTAGCCTGAAAGATGTCAGGGCTAACGCCCCTTATTTTCTGTTTGGCTTTTCTTGTCTTCGAAGATGCCAGGGCTAACGCCCCTTTTGAAAAACTTGTGCGCAAAAAACTTGTGCGCAAAAAATCTGCGCACAGAGAAATTGCGCACAGCCAAAATGATTTTGTGTTTGTGCGCAAAAATGTTGTGCGCAAAAAATTTGCGCACAGCGAAACTGCGCACAAGATTTTCCCGGAGTTGTTTGGGCTGAATTCTTCCCGGCATTAACGGAGGGGAAACTTCATCCAATCGGGCTGTAGCCAGCACCCGAATTTTTCCAGGAAGGTAATCCAGGAGTTTAAAGCTTGGGCAGTTCCTGATCTGTTTGTTTCATTCCTTCTTTTGCCCAGCCACCCTTTTTTTGATCCCCATCTGCATTTTCAAGAGGTTGAAAATGGAAAAGCAAGCCATGCGTTTTTGGGTTGTCAGGGAAAAAAATGACAGATAATCAGGAATCCAGCCCTATGTTTAAGGATTAATATGCAACCATGAAAGACCGGATTACTGAACCCCTGACACTCCGTTTTCTTGCCGAACCGGGAGACGTGAATTTTGGCGGTAAAGTACACGGAGGAGCTGTGATGAAGTGGATTGACCAGGCGGGTTATGCCTGTGCTGTCAATTGGTGCGGAGGGTATGCTGTTACCATTTATGTAGGTGGCATCCGTTTTTTAAATCCCATCCATATTGGCAATCTGGTGGAGATCCGGGCTAAAGTGATTTACACCGGCACCAGTTCTATGCACATTGCTGTGGACGTATTCAGCAAAAAGCCTGAAAAAAAGGAATACAAACACACCACCCACTGCATCATAATCTTTGTGGCTCTGGATGAAGATGCCAAACCAATGGCCGTGCCTCATTTCGAACCGGTTTCAGAAGAAGAGAAGAAACTTTCCAGATATGCCATCCGACTCATGGAACTTAGAAAAGGGATTGAGGCCGAAATGGAGGATTATAAAAAGTAGAAGCGGCTGTTCGCCATATTCCCAAAGCTGTTCGACATTTGCAATGTCGAACCAGTATTGTAGGAACTTGTGCGCCTTTGGTGCATTTGCCATCCGGACATCAAAACAAGGCCAATTCCAAAGGACGAAGGAGATTTTCATTGAACGGACCATTGCAGCGGATTCGAAATCCTATGATAATTCTTCCCGATTACAAACCGGGAAAAGCATGGTTTCAAAGGTTCAACAACCAGGCGCAACTTTAGGATGACCTCCCACTTTGAAAACAAATCGAAACCCATTTTCCGTTTGGTGGACATGGATACAACCAAATAGTTGTTTCACTACTTTGCAATCATCAACAAGAAGAGCCCTATGAAAGGAGACTTTCACATAAAGTACTTTTGTAACCTTGAGGTGAAATACCCTGGCTGACCCGATTATGGTCCATACTTGTTTGACCACCCGGTATTCCTTAAGTTTGAATATGCATATTGAAAATCTCAAGATTGACCAAATTAGAGAACTTTGTAAGCAGAACAAAGTGAAGACTCTTTTTGCCTTTGGTTCTGTGACTCGGGACGATTTCAATTCCAATTCAGACATCGACCTCGTGGTTGACTTTGAAGAAAATGATCCATTTATATACAGCGATTTATATTTTTCGCTAAAATCAAAACTTGAAGACCTGTTAAAACGACAAGTTGATTTACTGGAAGAAAGGGCAATCAAGAATCGTTTTTTTAGACAACAATTAGAAAGTACTAAGGTTCTTCTTTATGGACATTAACATCAAAACCTGGTTGCTTGATATTCAACAGTCCATAGACGAAATATTTGAATTTCTTGGAGACCGCAGGGACTTTATAGCCTTTCAAAAAGACTTGAAGACGAAGAAGGCCGTGGAAAGGAATCTCGAGATTATTGGAGAAGCCGTGAACCGGATTTTAAAATTTGATCCAGGATTTCAATTAGAAAATGCAAAGAATATTATCGGAACACGAAATCGAATCATACATAGCTACGACAATATTTCTGACGAATTAATTTGGACAATCGTTTGCAAAGAACTCCCTAAGCTTAAAGCACAGGTCGACAAACTAATTGAACAGTAAAATGTACCGGGCATAACATCCAAGGTTTCGTTGCGCGCCTGGCACGAACAATGAAACCGCTGTACTTCCCGAAGCGGCCAGGTGCACTGAACCGGCAATTGCCCACTGTTTGGTTTAGGGGAAAGCGTTTCGTTCACTGCGCAACTATTCGCCAAATGCCCTAAAGCTGTTCGACATTTGCAATGTCGAACCAGTATTGTAGGATTTGCAATCCGGACATCAAAACATGGCCAATTCCAAAGGACTAAGGAGATTTTCATTGAACGGACCTTTGCAGCGGATTCGAAA
>JBIPNA010000291.1:0-4887 GCA_044375665.1 Catalimonadaceae bacterium | reverse complement strand
TTTTTAGGCAATTGGCTGATAAAACAATCGATTTCAAAGGATATTCCCGAAACAGGCTTTTGGAAATTAAACCGCCAGAAACCTCAAAATAGGAGTTAAACCAACCAAAAAACCAAATTAGCTGTAATGAAAGTTATCGATACTACAATCGTTTTTTCCGCTACGGGCAAATTCCAGCCAGTTTCATATCAAGCTCTTCGTCGGTGAACAAGGGGTGTTTTTTAAGAAGTTCTCCGTACAAAAGACATGCAGGCTCCCAACATTCCATCCTGATCCAGCATCGGGCGGCCAATAACTTCACATTGAGGTCTTCCATCCCCGATTCCATCAACCTTCCCAATACATCGAGACAATTCTGGTATTGCCCTTTCACAAAATAAACCCGGGCAAGGCCGGCGACAGAGAGTGGATGCTGGCTTTGGGTTATGGATTCCTGAAAATGAAACGCAGCGGCGTCTGCCTGGCCATCTTCAAGAAGGTAATCTGCCAGAAGGAAATGATATTGAGCGTTTTGAGGTTCAGCGATTACAAGGTTCTGCAGAACAAGAATCCAATGGGAAATCATGGTTAAAGGTAATTTTGGAAGCGCAAGAAATATAAAATGGACTGGAGAATAAAGAAATCATCCAAAAAGAAGTTCCATTTCTCAGTTAGTGGTATTAAACAGGCGCCAAAAGCATTTTGATCTCCCCTATTGTCTTTCATCCCGAACTTCAGGATAAACAGAACCCTCCGTTTGTTCCTGAATTATTGCCCAGGGTTAAACAACCAGAGGACCAGTTGCCAAATAGCCAGACCTGCAAAAACCCAGGCCAGAAAACTTGAAATCCTAGCATTCTGAGGGCTTTTACCTGCCCAAATCCGACCTAAGAAAGCAAACATTCCATACCCCGAAAAAGCACCCAGGGTTGCACCTGAGAAAAACTCAGGCCAGGCCCCCGGAACCGGTGGCCAAACCTGGAGCATCCCAACCCAAAAGGGAAAGGCCGCCAGGTTGAACAAATTCAAACCCAAAAAAATTCTGAAGGATATTGGCTTTGATGTATGGGTTTTGGCTCTGCCCCTAAAGCTTTTGTATGACAATAGCCCAAGCAACAGAACTGCAATGGGCCGGCTCCAAAGGGACGCATATCCCACCCAAACAAGCGAATTCGTTAATTGCCAGGCAAATACCAGAAACACCAATTCTACAAAGGCAGCAACAAGAGCCCACTGAAGGCCTGAATAGATATTCTCCCGGGAAGCCTTCAGTAAAATGCTCAGGTTGATGGCTCCGGGCGGAAGCGAACCGAAAAAACTGAGACAAAATCCTGTCCCTAAAACCATCCACTCCATTCTTAGGATATGCCGATCGAGGCAAGCGCTTTTTGATGGGCCTTGCGGATTTCCCTTGCTTGACTCCAATTCCAGTAGGAAACCCCTTCCTTGTGGTTGGCTACAGAAATTTTAAACAAAGCAATCCAATGATCCCACAAAACCTTCTGCCCTTTCAAGAAAGGATACCCGGGTTGATAAATATGTCCAGGTTCTGCCCCGGCACCATTCAACTCCAGGATTTGAAAGTCACCTGCTTCCACAGCCTCCCAGGATGCTGCCCTGATATCGAATCTTCCAAAATAAAAGCCTGGAATCTGTCTTGCCACCTGGTCAAATGCCCGGTTTAATTTTGAATTGATGTGCCCGTTGGCATCCAGAAAAGTTGTTCCTCTGCAATGATTGCCAATACCCTCCAGTGCAACAACCTGACCTTCAGGAACTACCTTTCCCCAATCTTCTGAAAACTTTTGCTCAAGGGCTCTTGCCACAAACCTTGCCCTCGGATATGTCTGAACCAATTCCCGGAGGGTACTTTGTCCGTCTCCGGTTACTTCCAGAAACTTTTTCAATACAATCGAACTCACGGTTCCCCTTTCGGTCCCGGGAAGCCTATAGTAAAACACGCCCAGTTCCAGCGGCAGATCTACGAATCCCTGAATAAGATAGTCTACTCCGATGGCAACATGGTAGTGTAGAAGGTCCGTTTCAGAATCAATGCGTTTCACTCCCCTACCCCGCTCACCGATATTGGGCTTGCAAATGACAGGAAACCGGAGCCCCGCCTTTTCCAATTCATCCAATACCCACTCCGCTCCATTTTCGGCTGGATGCACAAGAAACCAGGCAGGCTGAAATCCTGGTGGAAGGCTGTGCATGATGGTCGACTTTCTTTCCCCGATAAATCCACTGTTTTCAAGCCCGGGATTGGATGCAGCCATGTAAAAAAAAGAACGGGCTTTTATGCTTTGCCAAACATGAAGAAAACCAAGTGAAGCATAAACCACCGGAAAACTCCAAAACTCCCAATTCCATAGTTTCACCCAGAAAGTGGGTAAACCGGAATGCCTCAAAACACCGGATTGTCTTCCGGTCTTCACTGGATTGCGGTGTTTAGGCAACACCATTGGCCTGATGATATGCTGTTGTGGAGTAGGCAACCCCAAGATGATCGGGGATTTCCACCTGTGGAAATGAAGACTGAATGCCGATTTTTAAAATGGCCAGATGGTGTACACTGTGTTCGATATTGTACACCAGTTCCCTGAAAACCGTGGTCTGAATCCTGGAAACCCCTTGGCCATAATCCACTTCCATTTCAATTTCTACATTGGAATAAAAGGCAATCCGGTGCTTCAGAACCTCGATTTGGTTCCGTGTAAATTCAGGATCAGTTTCCATCTGGAGGTTTCGGGCACGCAGGTCGTAGTTCAGGTAGCCTGTCTCAACGGCAAGATCCAGACATTGGAAAAACTCCAGGATATGGCGGATATGCCTGCCAATACTGTTCCCATCTAAAACGGGTAAGGGTTTTACAAAATCCCGGGGATCAACAAATTCCATGCAATTCTTTACCTCATCAAGAATGTCAATGGCTGTGGATTGAAAAGAATGCTTCATTTTCGGATCAAATCAAAATCAATGTACACCTGAACCATATCGGCCATGGTCCAACTATTGCCGCCAATTCCGAAGTCCCTGCGGTTGATCGCAAATCGGGTGGACATCAAACCTTTTGTTATATCGAAGGAGACCGGAATCTGGATTTCCCGCACAACTCCTTTCATACTCAATGCGAACTTTCCCATGTAGTTGATTCCGCTTTGTCTCAAATAGAGAAGTCGCATAGATACAACCGGGAACTTTTCGGAATGAAAAAATTCCTGTTTCTGCAAGTGCCGGTTTCGCAAACCGATCCCCGTTTCTAAACTCTTCACCTTTGCCGTTCCTTCAATTTGGGTGGCTTCAGGATTCTGAGGTGAAAATTTCACGATGGCTTCGAAATCAGAAAAACCACCTTCAACTGTCAGACCAGCATTCCTGATTTCAAACCGGATCTTCCCCTTTTCAAACACCCAGGAAGGAGATTGAGCCAGAGATGGCATACCTATAATCCAAACCAGCCAAATCAGAAATCCACGAAAAAAGGCCTTGCGAAAAAGCAATGTCATTGTATTTATTAAACCAGTGCATAAGTCTTCCTGAGCAGGAATTCCTTACAGCAAAACAGAAAATAATTTATTTACCTGTTCATTTTATAATAATTACCATTGAACAATTTCTTTCATCTCTTTCTCGTTCTTTTGCCCTTCATTCTACGTTTATAATTCTTGTTTTCCCTAATGACCGACACTTCCGAATTTTCGTCCTGGGTCAATTTATATCTGAAAGACATGGTGAAATGGGCTTTGACCAAGGTTTCCGATAAGGAACTTGCCAAAGACCTGGTGCAGGAAACCTTTGCCACTGCCTTTGAACAAAAGGATCGGTTTGAAAGAAAAAGCAGTCCCAAGACCTGGCTTCTGGGCATTTTGAAAAACAAAATTTTCGATCATTACCGAAAAACCTATTCAAGGCCACAGGTTTCGCTGGATCAGAATCCCTGGTTTGAAAACGATGAGTCCTGGAAATCTGCTGAACTTCCTTTGGGTTGGAATAGAGAAACGGATGTTGAATTGCTGGATCAGCCTGGTTTCAGGGAGATTTTTGAAAAATGTCTGGGCAAACTGGCTCCCCATGGATATTCTGTTTTGGTATCCAGATTTCTCGGCAAACAAGATAGTCAGGAAATTTGTCAGGAACTTGGCATTACCAGTACCAACTACTGGCAAATTGCCCACCGTGCCAAGCTTCAGGTACGTAAATGTTTGGAAATGAATTGGTTTAAATCATGACAGGAATTGCAGGGATCCTTTTTCTGAGCTGCCGGAAAGCAGGCATGTATATAGAAAAACGGCAGGCTGGAGCCCTCCCAATATCTGACCGTATTCAGTTGAAAATCCACCTGAAACTTTGTGATGCCTGCAAAATGTATAGCGAACAAAGTGCCCTCATCGATAGCCTGCTGAAAAAACAAAAACTGGGCATTGAACTCGAAGAAAAAGAACTTGAACGCCTTCGGAAAACCATCCTGGAGAGGCATGCTTCCTGACAACAACCTATTTCCTTAAAGGAAGCACCACAAATCTGACCTCCACATCCACCTGATTCGATAAGGTCCAGCTTTTTCCGCCCACCTTAAAATCCCTGCGGTTTATCGGAAAACGTCCCTCAAATACAAATTGACTGCCTTCTTCTTTCATGGAGAAAGCTATCCGGATTTTCTTTTCAATTCCCTTCATTCTGATCAGGAATTCTCCTGAATAAGAGCCCTTTCCGACCACCTGAATCGAGGTTAATGTTACATCAATGGTTGGAAAAAGCTTTGCATCGAAATAGACCGGTCGCTTTAAATGCTGGTCACGAAGTCTGATGCCGGTTTTTATAGATTCGACCTCGATTTTGGAACTGAATCTGGTTTGCTCCGGATGTTCAGGATCAAAATGGATTTCGGTATGGAGGCTTTCGAACCTG
>JBIPNA010000290.1:0-4891 GCA_044375665.1 Catalimonadaceae bacterium | reverse complement strand
AGCTTTTAAAAGCCTCGTCAACCAGTTCAATTTCCGAATGGCTGTTGTACATCGGAGCCGGCGTAAGGCGGATGACATCGGGTTCACGCCAATCACCTAAAATCCGGTTTTGATGCAAATGCTTAAACAAGGCCTTCCCCTGACCATTTTTCACCACAATGGAAAGCTGTGCGCCCCTCCTTACCGGTGTTAGAATCTCGAGGGATGAAAATTTTTGTACCACCTGGCTTAAGTGCTTATTCAGGTCTTTCCGTTGGTCTTCCAGCCAATCCAAAGGCACCTGATCAAACAGTTGCAGGGATGACCGAAGGGATGCCATAGACATCACATTTTCATTACTCAATTGCCAGCCTTGTGCACCGGGCATAGGCTTGAATCCTTTTTGCATCAGGAATCTCGTTTCCTCATCATAGCCATACCATCCACCAAACCTGGGCAAATCAAGCTTTTCGGCAAATTTTTCATGGACATATATTCCGGCTATGGCCCCGGGGCCACCATTCAGGTACTTATAGCTGCACCATGCCGCAAAATCTACACCCCAGGAATGCAGCTTTAAAGGGATATTTCCCATTGCATGCGCAAGATCCAAACCTACCATTGCACCGACCTGATGACCTGCTTTACAAATTTCTTCAAGCTCAAAAACCTGACCTGTAAGGTATTGAACTCCGGGAAAAAGCACAAGTGCCAGTTCTTCCCCTGCTTCTCTAATGGCTTTGAGAATGTCTTCCTGGTGTAAAATGCGCTCGCCCTCTCTGGGTTGAACTTCAATAATATGAACATCAGGGTCAAGGCCGTGAAAACGCACCTGAGTTTCCACTAGGTACTGATCTGAGGGAAAAGCTCCGGCTTCCATCAAAATTTTGGTCCGTTTGCCCTTTGGCCGATAAAAGGAAACCATCATCAGGTGCAGATTTCCGGTTAGGGTGCCCATTACAGTAACTTCCTGTTGCTCAGCACCGGCCAGTCTGGCCAAAGAAGGTATCAGTTTTTTATGGTAATCGTACCACCGGTTCAGGGCATAAAAATGGCCATCCACTGCCATCTCAGACCAATCGTTGAGCACCTCGTTGATATAATGTCTGGCCATGATGGGCTGGAGCCCCAGACTGTTTCCACAGAAATAGTGAACAGGTTTCCTATCCATTCTGGGTTTTAGGAACTGGGTTTGAAGATGTTCAAACAGACTTTGAGGTGTGGTGGAAAAATGGTGTATCATGGTGTATCTGGTAGGTCGCGGCAAGATATGGAAAATCCGCTTCTGGCCATTGGAAAGCCGTAAAAGGGAATTTTCACATACCAAACCCTGCTGGTTTTTGTATCCTACAAAAAAAAACAACCGCTCTTTCGGGCGGTTGTCTGTGGATTTTCATCAGAATTAAAAATTGCGGCTGAACCAGCGGTAAAAACGACTTCCGTGACGCTTCTTCATCATTCTCCGAAAGTTGGTTGATTTTACGCTTTTATATTCCCGTTTCTCCGCATGATAAGCTTTGGAAAATTGACGGGGCGTGAGGTGAAAGCGTGTCAGGGAATAATGAGCGGACCGGCTTTGATGGCCAGGTTTTCCTGAAGCCTGGACCCGGGCATCAATACCTGTAACTACGATGGTAAAAACCAGGAGGAGAACTAATTTCCATACATTTTTCATTGTCGTAGAAGCTAAAGGGTGAGAAACTAAAGCCTGACACGGAGAGTGTGGGATTAGGTTTCGAAAACCTGGAAATTAGATTTGAACATACCTCAACAAGAGCCACTTAAGCTTTCATTTTTTGGCTTTCCCGGATTAACTTATCTGGTTACCCGGCCTTTCTCGACCTTGTTTTTTCGGGGTGGTATTCCAGCCGAACCCAATTGTTGTGGTCCCAGGCCAGCCTGGCCACTTCCTGAATGGTTTGAATATCAATTTTGTCAATCGCCTGGAAAATCTCAGCGAGGCTTTCAACCCTTCCCATATCCAAAATGCTTTTTCCCAACATGAGCATATGCATCTGGTTGCCCTCTTCGGCCATCGCCAGCTGGCCTTTCATCTGCTCTTTTGCATTTTTCAGTTGGGTAGGACTAAGTGGATTGGAATAAAGATTCCGGATTTCCTTTTCAACCAAAAGTCTGGCCTTTTCAAGGTTGGCCAGCTCGCTTCCAAGGTAAATATGAAAAGCGCCTGTATCCAGATAGGGTGCATAACTTGACTCTACTGTGTAGACAAGGCCAAACTTCTCTCTTAAGCTTAGATTTAACCGACTATTTAAAGCCGGTCCCCCCAAAATATTGTTCAGGAGAAAAAAGGGAAGTCGTGTCGGATCGGAAAGCGGCATGGCCCTGCACCCCAGCATCAGGTGGGCTTGCTGGCCCGGCTTTTCCAAACGGACTACTTTGGGCTCAAGGGGCCCGGGGATTTGCCTGTCTGTTTTGCCATTTGCCATTGGCGCTTTTTCAAGGAAAGGCCCTGCAATCCGTAAAGCAGTTTTCATATCAAATGGCCCGACACAAGAAAAAACCAGACGGCTGGTATTAAGGTTTTCGCTCAGAAACCGGAGGAAATTTTCTCTCTGAAAACCAGAAACACTTTGTTCGGTTCCGAGAATATTGTTGCCCAATGGATGGTTGGGAAACAGTAGTCCGTCAAACTCATCAAGAATCGCATCGTCAGGGGTATCCCTGTACATAGACATTTCTTCAAGGATGACATTTTTTTCCTTTTGGATTTCCTTTTCAGGGAAAACAGAGAAAAATGAAATATCGGTAAGCAGATCGACTGCCTTTTCAAAATGGGTAGCGAGAAGAGATGCGTGAAATGCAATTTTCTCCTTCGTGGTATAGGCATTGATTTCTCCACCAAGAATCTCGAGCCTGTTGATGATGTGGAAAGCCTTGCGCTTTTCGGTCCCCTTAAAGGCCATGTGCTCCCAGAAATGCGCTATCCCAAGCTGGTCGGGTTGTTCATCCCTGCTTCCAATGTCGAGAATAAAACCACAATGAACAATCCTGGTATTGGGCACCTGTTTGTGTACCAGCCGGATCTGATTGGGAAAAGTAAAGATTTCGTACTCGGGGGACTCGGGGCCTGGACTCAATGGAAAAGCTGGAAAAGGGGGGCGAAGATACGTTTGTAACCTTTGTCCTGATAATTTTGATTGGAGTCTTTGTAGTTTTGCCCTGAATCCACTTAAAAATGAAGAATTCGTTTTTTCTCTTTCTGGTTCTGACCGGGCTTTGCTTTAATGCACCTGTCAAAGCACAGGTATTGACCCCAAGCCATTGGTCCTTTTCGGTCAAAGGAAAGCCAATGAAGCCAGGCGATATCGTAGACCTGGTTTTTTCCGTCCGGCTTGACAAAACCTGGCACCTCTATTCCAATGACTTCGACCCGAATGTTGGACCAAAAGTTGCTGTCTTTCAATTTGAGAAATCAAAGGATTTTGTGCTGATGGGTCCGGTGAAACCCATTGGAGCGGAGGAAATTTTCGATGATATTTTCGGAGGAAAGGTCAGGCTTTTTCACCACAAAGCGGAATTCCGGCAAAAAGTAAAAGTTCTGAAACTGGGTGCGGTGGTAAAAGGGAGTTACGAATGTCAATCCTGCTCCGATGAAGTTGGGAAATGTGTTGATCAGGATGGCGAATTTGAATTTGGCCCACTGGGATCCCAATCAACCGGGGCTGCAGAACCAGTCAAAACTCCTGTAGAAGCAACCAAAACCGGTAATCCCGGTTTGGAATCCGGACCAGAAGCCCAGACCGATTCCCTTTCGGGGACCGATACTGCAAATACCCAGGTATCCAAAGAACAACATCCTGAGCAGGCTGGGAATCCGGCTTCCGTGGCTGTTCCAAAACCAGCAGAGCCTGAAAGTTTGCTGGGATTTTTCTTTGCGGCTTTTCTATCAGGACTTCTTGCCCTCATCACTCCTTGTGTGTTTCCAATGATTCCGATGACGGTGACCTTTTTTACACGTCAAAGCAAACACCGGGCAGAAGCAGTTGGAAAAGCTGCCCTCTATGGCTTTAGCATCATCGCTTTATATGTTCTGATTGGGATTGTGGTGAGCCGAATCAATGGTCCGGAATTCGCCAATTTCGTTTCCACCCATTGGGCCCCAAACCTCTTCTTTTTTGGAATTTTTATCTTTTTCGGACTTTCCTTTCTGGGCTTATTTGAAATTGTACTGCCTTCTTCGCTGGTGAACATGGCCGACAGGGAGAGCGACAAAGGGGGTATTTACGGCATCTTCTTCATGGCATTCACCATTGTCCTGGTAAGTTTTTCCTGTACCGGACCAATTGTCAGTACCATTTTGGTGGAGTCTGCCGGAGGTGTAATCGTGAAACCCATTGTAGGCATGCTGGGTTATTCGCTGGCTTTCGCATTGCCGTTTTCATTGTTTGCTATTTTTCCCCAATGGCTGAGCAGCCTGCCCAAATCAGGGGGATGGCTGAACTCCGTAAAAGTGGTTTTGGGATTTCTTGAACTGGCTTTTGCCTTGAAATTTCTTTCCATTCCTGATCTGGCCTATCACTGGAACCTGCTTGACCGGGAAATTTACCTGGCCTTTTGGATCGTGATTTTCACCTTAATGGGTTATTATCTTTTGGGCAGAATCCGGCTCCCGCACGACAGCCATATGGAAAAAGTGCCTGTCTTGCGGTTATTGCTTGCCATCATTGTACTAAGCTTTGTGGTTTATATGATACCTGGAATGTGGGGTGCTCCGTTGAAGTTGCTTTCAGGCTACCTTCCGCCCCAACACACCATGGATTTTAACCTGGACAATAAACAGGGCTCGTCTTCAGATCCTTCGGTATCTACCCTTTGTGCAGCCCCAAAGCATGCCGATAAACTGCACTTTCCACCCAATCTAAATCTGAAGGGCTACTTTGATTTAAAGCAG
>JBIPNA010000289.1:0-4902 GCA_044375665.1 Catalimonadaceae bacterium | reverse complement strand
AGATTTCCAAGACCTTAAGGCTGGATGGATCTACGCAGGAAGTACCGTTTCGAATAAAAACGAGGATTCCATCGAAACGACTCCCTTTGCATTTTTCAATGCTGTTCTCAGATCTGCCAGATTTGCCTGAAGGTCTTTGATCCGTTTTTCCCGCATTTTGATGTCTTCCTCACTGGCATCTTTGGTGATCCGGGAGGTCTGCAACCGAATGTTGGCCTCTACCATTTCTGCGCAAAGGGCCTCCATTTCAGCCGGAGAAAAGCAGTCGTTCATCCAATTCAATTTCATACGATTCAGAAGATTATTGTCCTTGTCCTAAAGAAAAGCCATCCTTTCCATTGAACCGGTATAGGTTTTCTGTCTTGATGATGTCCAATCCATTGTCAATAGCAGATTGGAGAAGTTGAATAATGTCTGCTGGTTTTATCGCAGACCCACCAACCGGCTTGAAACGGCAGCGCCAGTGATCGGTACAGAAGGTTTCTTTAAACCCTTCCGGCCAAACTTTGATGCCCCGGTTTGTGATCATGGAAAGGCTTGTTTCCTGGTTGTTTAGCTTTTGAACAGCCTGGGCCAGTAATTCCGGATCAGTTCCTGGCCAGTGTACAAATACATCTACGCCCACCAGTTCTTTTTTGGCAGCGGGTTTTCTCTGGTATGGTGGCAGGGAAAGCGCAGCACCTTTTCCTGGTAAAACAGGTTTCAACTTTGCCGGAAGCTGGCCAAGGCGGGCAATAACCGCATCGGCAAATTCACGGGTACCAACTTTTTGGTTGGAAAGGCCTTCTCTGAAAACATCGTATGTATGGATGCCGTCCTCCAATGTTTTGAGCCAGGCGTTCTGGATTTTGGCCGCTACATTGAGCTGACCGATATGCTGAAGCATCAGGATGGCGCCCTGAAGGAGGCCGGAAGGATTGGCCATATTCTGACCTGCTCTTCTTGGAGCCGAGCCATGAATGGCTTCGAACATGGCGCATGATTCGCCAATGTTGGCAGACCCGGCAAGGCCAACCGATCCTGCAATTTGTGCAGCAACATCCGAAAGCACATCGCCATAGAGGTTGAGGGTAACGATGACATCGAAAGCTTCAGGAGTATCGGCCATTTTTGCGGCTCCGATATCAATAATCCAATGCTCTTTTTCCAGTTGTGGATATGCTGCTCCGATTTCATCAAAAACCTGATGGAATAAACCATCTGATTGTTTCATGATGTTGTCTTTGGTAAAACAGGTTACTTTCTTCCGTCCGTTGGCCTGGGCATATTCGAAGGCATAGCGGATAATTTTTTCACAACCTGGCCTGCTGATGAGCTTAAGACACTGCACCACTTCATCGGTTTGCTGATGTTCGATACCTGCATAAAGGTCTTCTTCGTTTTCCCTGATAATAACCAGATCCATTTCAGGATGGCGGGTTGGCACAAATGGGTGAAGGCTTTGAGCTGGCCTGACATTGGCATATAGGCCCAGGAATTTTCTGGTGGTTACGTTGAGGCTTTTGTATCCGCCTCCCTGGGGGGTTGTGATGGGGGCCTTCAAAAAAACTTTGTTCCGGATAATGGTGTCCCACGATTCTCGGGCAATGCCGGAGGTATTTCCGGCCAGATATACCTTTTCTCCTACTTCCACTTCTTCGATATCGAGCTGGGCTCCTGCTGCCTGAAGGATGCGTAAAGTGGCCTCCATAATTTCGGGCCCGATACCGTCGCCCATTGCAATGGTGATTTTTTGCATGATTGTTTTTTTATGGGGGCAAAAATGGTCTGGCTAATTCATAGTGTTTTATTTAAGTTTATTATTGCATCGATAAGTAATTCTTATGGAAAAGAAATCCATTCCCCTAAGGTTTCAGTTTACGCTACAGCAACTCCGGGTATTCCATACGTTGAGCCAGGAGGGGAACCTGACCCAGGCAGCAAGGATTTTGAGTCTGAGTCAGCCAGCTGTGTCGATGCAATTGCGCAATTTTCAGGAGCAGTTTTCGATACCGTTGACTGTGCCGCGGGGCCGGTATCTGGAAATAACCGACTTTGGCCGGGAGGTAGCCTCAGCAGCGTTGCGCATTCTGGAAGAAACCCTTGGACTTTCGGAGGCAGAAAAAGCATTTAAAGGATTGATTCAGGGCAAGTTGCGGCTTTCGGTTGCCTCTACGGGCAAATATGTAATGCCCTATTTTCTCCAGGGTTTTCTGGAGCAGCATCCGGGTATAGAACTGGAAATGGAGGTAAGCCATAAACAGGCTGTGCTGGAAAGCCTTTTCAGCAGGAAGGTTGACTTTGCTCTTGTTTCGGTGTTGCCCGATATGGAAGGAATAAATGCCCTGCCGCTACTTCCCAACAGACTTTTTTTAATGGGAAATGCATTTTCATCAAAAAAATTCAGCCCACTATACCCGGAAAACCTGGCGGAAACAACTTTGATTCTGAGGGAAGAAGGTTCGGCCACAAGGCAGGTGGTAGAAGCATTTTTCAAAGGTCTGGGTATACCCCTAAAAAAAACTTTACAACTCACGTCCAATGAAGCTGTTAAACAAGCGGTTGTGGCAGGGCTTGGCTATTCTATATTACCTCTCATTGGGGCAAGAAATGAGATCAGGAGCGGCGAACTGCAAATAATACCCGTGGCAGGCTTGCCTTTGCAGTCGGAATGGAATCTGATTTCACTCCGCGACCGGCCCCTTTCCATTGCCGCAAAAGGATTTAAAAAATACCTGGAAGATGACCGGTACCTAATCCGGCAAAAGCATTTTTCCTGGGCCGAACCAGATGCGGGATAAACCCTTTAAAATTCAGAAAAGTTGGATTCGGAATACCGACAGGAGACGGGCAGAAAAAAGCAGGTATGGCTGAAGTCCGAAACAGAGCGGCCCGGATAGGAACGTAAAGCCCGGACTACGCCGCCCAAACTACTGTATGCAGGCATTATGAAGCCCAGAGAAAAGGCGTAGGAGGACTTGAAGTGGATAGCCGGAAATGCCGCCCAAATCAGGGTGGCCCAAACCTACTCAGGTGAGGAAAAAAGCCATCAGGCTTCACCCATAAATGGATAGGGCACAGAAACTGGCGGATTCCAGGTTTCTTTAATGGCCCGGGCAGAAACCCAACGGTAAAGGTTGAGGAGGGAACCTGCCTTGTCGTTGGTACCTGAGGCCCTGCCACCCCCGAAAGGTTGCTGTCCGACCACGGCTCCGGTGGGCTTGTCGTTGACATAAAAGTTGCCGGCGGCATGTGCCAGACTTCGGGTAGCCAGGTCGATGGCATAGCGGTTTTGGGCAAAAATGGCACCGGTGAGGGCATAAGGGGATGTACCATCGACCAGCTCCAGGGCCCGCTCGAACTCAGCGTCTTCGTACAAATAAACACTTAGAACGGGTCCGAAGAGTTCTTCCTGCATGGTCTCGTACAATGGATCGTGGCAGAGGATGATGGTGGGCTCGATAAAGTAGCCCTCGGAATCGTCGCACTTGCCACCAGCCCAGATTTCGGCTACCTGACTTGCTTTTGCCCGTTCGATGCTTGCCTTAAGTTTGTCGAAAGACTTGCGGTCGATGACGGCATTGACGAGGTTGCGGAAGTCTTCTACTGAACCCATCCGGATTTCAGACAAGTGCTTTTGCAACAAGGCAGAAACTTTTGGCCAGAGTCCTTTTGGAATGTAGGCCCTGCTGGCGGCAGAGCATTTCTGGCCCTGGTATTCGAAAGCCCCACGGATGAGGGCCACGGCGAGGGCTTCGGCATCGGCAGATTCGTGTGCAAGAACAAAGTCTTTACCTCCGGTTTCACCCACGATGCGTGGATAAGACTTGTACAGGTGGATGTTTTGACCAATGGTTTTCCAAACGTCCTGAAAAACACCTGTGCTTCCTGTAAAATGGATTCCGGCAAAATCCGGATGCTGAAAAATAACCGAGCCAGCCGTAGGGCCATCTACAAAAACAAGGTTGATGACGCCATCGGGCAGACCAGCTTTCATGAAAACTTCCATGATGACCTGGGCCGCATAGACCTGTGTATTGGCTGGTTTCCAGACGACGGTATTGCCCATCAGGGCTGCACTGGAAGGCAGGTTTCCGGCAATGGCGGTGAAGTTAAACGGGGTAAGGGCAAAGACAAATCCTTCGAGGGGCCGGTACTCCATACGGTTCCAGATGCCTGGAGAGGAAATGGATTGCTGGGTATAAATCTGCTCGGCAAAAGCCGCATTGAACCGGAGGAAATCGATGAGTTCGCATGCTGCGTCAATTTCTGCCTGGAAGGCGTTTTTGCTTTGACCGAGCATGGTGGCTGCATTGATTCTGGCCCTGTAAGGCCCTGCGAGTAAATCTGCAGCTTTGAGAAAAATAGCCGCTCTTTGGTCCCAGCTCAGGTTTTCCCAGTCCTTTTTGGCATTCAGCGCTGCATCTATGGCTTGCTGTACATGGCCTGCATCGCCCTGATGGAAATGTGCGAGGATGTGCTTGTGTTCGTGGGGTGGGTTTACAGGTCGGGTTTTGCCTGTCCGGATTTCCTGTCCACCAATCACCATGGGGATGTCGCGGATTTCGGCTTTGGCTTCCGCCAGGGCTTTTTTGAGGGCCAGCTTTTCGGGACTGCCCGGGGCATAGGAAAGAACTGGTTCGTTTACAGGTTTTGGAAGCTGGAAAATGGCATTCATCTGGCTGGAATAATTTGGTGAAAACAGGGCTGCAAAGGAACAATGTTTTTTGCAGAATCCAGGCAACTACCCGCTGCAACCACCAGAGACCAATAAAAGTTCTGATCCGGTGATCGCAGATTCGGGCTTACAGGACCCGAACTTTTGCTCCTTTTTTTTCCAGGAATGCACCTGCTTTCTGGCGGACATCTCCCTGAAGCAACACCTGTCCTTCTTTGGCAGAACCTCCGCATCCACATGTATTT
>JBIPNA010000288.1:0-4904 GCA_044375665.1 Catalimonadaceae bacterium | reverse complement strand
TAAGTTGTTTGCTACTCCATCAGTCGTTTTGGGAAAGGACAGTATGGAATTCGGTTTGTGGACTCCATCCTCCCAAAACCCATATGGTCGTTTTAATCAACCCGCCATAGTGGAAGGATTGGGAATGCCTTTTTCCAATACCAGCCTTTCGAGAACAGATCCTGAAAGCAAAGGACCTTTCACCCCTTTCACCCAAAAAAGAATCTGGAAATGGGAAATGGGCAGACCTGGTCAGAAGTCAGGAAAGAGAAACTTAAAGGACTGGACAGTAGACTTCAGGAACGATTAAGACCTGAAGATCATAGTTTTCTGTCGATATCGAAAGCTTCCAGGTAGTCAGCCACCCTTCGCACAAACATTCCTCCAAGAGATCCATCCACCACCCTGTGGTCGTAAGAATGGGATAGAAACATCATCTGGCGAATTCCGAGGGTATCTCCCTGAGGGGTTTCAATTACTGCCGGCTTCTTCCTGACGGCTCCCAGGGCAAGAATCCCAAGTTGTGGCTGCATGATAATGGGTGTACCCATCACATTTCCGAAAGATCCGACGTTGGAAACGGTATATGTTCCATCGGAAAGGTCATCCGGATTGAGCTTGTTTTCTCTGGCTCTTTGGGCTAGTTCATTTACTTTTTCGGTCAGACCCAAAAGATTATACTGATCGGCTCTTTTGATGTTTGGAACAATAAGATTCCCCGAAGGAAGCGCCACAGCCATGCCCAGGTTGATGTCTTTCTTTACAAGAATCCTGTCGCCATCCACCGAGGCGTTCATCATTGGATAATCTCTGAGGGCTTTAATAACGGCCTCGAGGAAAATGGGAGTGAATGTGAGGGTTTGCCCATACTTTTTCTGAAACTCACCTTTCATTTTATTTCTCCAGATGGCCAGATTGGTCACATCCGCTTCTACAAAGGAGGTAACATGGGGAGAAATCCGCTTGCTGTCCACCATGCGCTGGGCAATCATTTTGCGCATGCGGTCCATCTCGACAATCTCATGGGCGCCCGACACAGAAACAGCAGGGGAAGCCGAAAACGCAGGGGCGGAAACAGGTGCCTGAACAGCTTTTATTGCCGCGGCCGGAGTGCTGGTTCTGCTTTCCAGATATTGAATCAGGTCTGCCTTTGTCAGGCGGTTGTCTTTTCCTGTGCCAGGAAGGGCATCGAGTTCCTGAAGAGGAATTCCTTCTTCTTTGGCGATGTTCCGGACAAGTGGCGAATAAAAACGATCTGAATCAGCTACGTAACTCCCGTTTCCATTTTGGGAAGGAACAGCAGCGATCTGTGCAGCCAACTGGCTTGCAGCAGGTTCCGGAACAAACGGCACTGCAGCAGGAGCAGCAGCATCTGTTTCAATGATCATGATGGGTTTGCCTATGGGCACAACCTCACCTTCTTTCGCCAGAATTTCAATTACCACACCGGCATGTGTAGAAGGAACTTCGGTATCCACTTTGTCGGTGGCCACTTCGAGCACAGATTCGTCCTGCTCAATCTTGTCTCCTACTTTTTTCAGCCAGTTGAGGATGGTCCCCTCCATGATGCTTTCGCCCATTTTGGGCATCACCATTTGAACGTGCGCCATAAAAATTACTTTTTGTTTCGAATGAATCTGGTGTAAACAGGGTGCGAAATTATGAATTTATGCCGTGTTGGGGCCGGCATTTTTCGGATGTGTCAAAAAATAGCGGCGCAACATGTCCAGAGCCCTTAAGGAGACCATGTTGCGATTCACTTCCTGTACCGGAAATGGCCGGAACCGGGCTTCATTATGATAAACTTCCACTCCGGAATGGTACACTTGCAAAGAAATTATCTGGCCCGGATTATCCGGATCTGAGGCATCAGGCATCAGGCTGATTTCTGCACAATGGGGCATTCTATCCTTTGTTTCATAAATATCGGGATGCTGAAAAAGAAGAAAACGTAATCGCCCGCCAGACAACTGGTCCTCAATTCGGATAGGACAGCCAGCCTCCCGGATCAAATCGGCCACCACGACATCGAGTTCCACGTCATTTCTGGCATAGACAAAGTCCTGAATACAGTCGAAAAACCTGGCTTCCACAGCGTCCAGTTCCTTTTTCAATGCGTCAGAATCTTTTCCACGGGAGGTCAGCCGTAGTTTAACCTGCCCTCCGGAAGGGAGATAGGCAAGGCGAATATGGGGCGGAAGTTTATCTTCTTCCTCCTGAACCCGAAGTGCCAGCGTGGTTTCGGGTACAGCTACCGTCCGCAGGAAACGGTGGAGGATGGTATCAAGTTCAAAGCGCTTTTTGATTCTGGGAATGACTTCATCTGAAAAGATTTGCTTCATTTCATAAGGGACACCGGGTAAGGCAACCGCTATTCCCTCTGGGTTGTCAAACCAGATTCCCGGGGCAGTTCCGGCTTTGTTGTATAAAAGATCCGCTCCTTTTGGATGAAGCGCCTGCGTCCGAACCAGTTCATTCAAAGGCCTTCCTCGTCGTTGCATTTTTTCTTCAAGGTCCCTCAGGGCTTCGGGATGCCATTCCAAAGGAGCCTGAAACCATTCTGCCAGCAGCTCTTTTGTTTTGTCGTCCCTGGTGGGACCCAAACCTCCGGTGATGATCAGCAAATCGGCTTTGGAAAAAGCAGTTTCAAATGCAAACAGGATATCCTCCGCCGTATCGCCAACTGTCCAGCGTTGGGTTACGTCCACGCCAATCTGGGACAATTGTTCAGAAAGCCAGGTGGCATTGGTATCATGTATCTGACCCAGTAGAATTTCATCTCCAATGGTAAGGACAAGAGCACGGGTTTTCATGAAGCGAAGTAGGGACTTTTTAGGGTGTGCAATACAAAAAAAAGGTACATCTGATTTTTAGCTTTTGGCGGAAAAAACAAATCCAAACAACTTGTTTTTCAGATAATTGACATTCTTGATTTCTCAAAAACCTACATGAAAAAACTAAAGTGAGATTGGAAAAACATAATTAAATATTTGTTTAATACAATTAAATCATCAATCTTTGAATCAAATAAGAATTACTTATAATAATTCAAAGATACTCAACAACTCAAACCATGACCACGATGAAAACTTTACGCAACGCCTCTTCTTTCACTTTCGGCTCCATAGCTCTGTTTTCTATGGCCCTCCTCGGACTGGTACTCACCCTCTATTATTTTCTGGCCGAACTGCACCAACCTGAGTACCTGATCTACTTCGCTCCACTATTAGGCTTGCTATTCTACGGCTCCTATTTTGTAATCAACCACAAACTGGATACGAGCTTCCTCCATGGGGCATACAACGATGATTCCAAAGAATCCTGAGCAGCATACCACCATCGAAGAAGCTTTTCCTTCTCTCCCGTTTCATCCCGGCCTTCCGGGATTTTTTTTTGCCTCTTTCCCAAATTGCTAATGGACCCGATCACTCCGCCATTCCAATGACCTGACGATGGCAGCCTCTCCTTCCAGAACTTCCTGCCAACGGTCTTTTACCTGATTTGCAGGCAGATATGTTTTCGCCAACTCCAGAAAAGTAACGTAGTGGCCTGCCTCCGATACCATAAATTCGTAGTAAAACTTCTTTAATTCCGGTTCTGACAAACCCTCGTGGAGCAACTTAAAACGCTCACAGCTTCGGGCTTCAATCATGGCACAAAGCAGAAGTTTTTCTACCAGCTGATGATTGCGGCTTCCACCCTTTCGCTCCAGACCCATTAGCTTCTGCACATACTCGTCTTTCCGGACTTCCCCCAGAGCAAAACCACGCTTTTTCAACTCCCCCAAAACCCGCTCAAAATGACCCCACTCTTCTGCCACTATGGGTGTTACCGTCTCCACCATTTCCTGTTTTTCAGGAAACATAATGATCAGCGATATTCCGGATGAAGCCGCTTTTTGTTCACAAAAGGCATGATCTACTAAAATTTCTTCGATGCTTCGGGAAGCAACATCCACCCACCGTGGATCGGTTTCAAGTTTCAGTCCTAACATGATTTTCCTCTGATCCGAATCAAAGCAACTGACCTGGCCATGAACTACTTTGTCTCCTTTGCTTTTTTCTCTTTTCGGCCAAAGACTGAAAAATTTACGTAACGCTTGGGGTTGGCCTTGAAATCAACAAGTAAAGCATTCAGAGATGCACTGGAGGCATTTAGGTTCCGGTACAGACTGTCGCTTTTCAAAAGCTTCCCCATTGTGCCCTGTCCCTTGTTCAAAGCCAAAACGGTTTGATTAAGTTCATCTGTAGTCCTGTGCAATGAATGAATGGCACCTGCCAAATCGGCTTTTTTGAGACTATCGCCCAGCACATCCACCTTTCCGAGAATTCCCTTGAGCTGTTTTTCCGTATCAATGAGCGCCAGGCTTAACTTGTTGATGTTGCCTGTAATGGCTTGAATATCCTTCCTCGAATCGGCCATTACACCATTGCTGGTTTGGGACAATTCTGAAATTGACTCCAGGGTTTTATTGAGGATTGGCAAAGTCAGCTTCAAACCATCCATAACTTCATCCAGGGTTTTAACCAGATGACTAACCTGGTTTACCATAGGCTGGGCCTTGTCTTCAAGCATGGTGGTAAAACCGGGAGCTACACTTGGATTTAGCGTATCGGTTTTTATGGGCTTTTGGGTCGCACCCGTTTCCAGTACAATCATTTTGCCGCCCAGCAAACCATTGTTGGCCAGTTGGGCACTGGCATCTTCAGCAATAAAAATATCCTTGTTGATTTCTAATTCTACCTGAACAGGCTTTTTTCTCCCTTGAAAAATCCTGATTTTTTTCACCAAACCCACCTGAAAGCCATTGAGCATAACCGGATTGGAAGCTGTCAGTCCATCCACATTTTCGTAGTGAACAAAGTAACTTCGGGCAGGATTAAACACATCCGAGCCCTTCAGGAAGTCGATTCCAAAATATAGGA
>JBIPNA010000287.1:0-4932 GCA_044375665.1 Catalimonadaceae bacterium | reverse complement strand
TATTGATGGTTTCAAGAGCAGTTTAGAAAAATGGGTTTGCGGCCCTGATAGGAGCGTTACCCCACAGTGCCGACGAAAGGAGGCACGAGGAGTAGAAGCGGATAGCAGGAAAAGCCGCCCAAAAAGTCACCAGAAAAGAACAATTGCTGGCTTTCAGCCCCGAAATAAGGCTCTGGACTGATAGACAAAAGGTACCGCTTTGTAGGACCTATGCTTTCAATAACTGCCGAAATTAATTTGAATCGGATTATTTTCCCAGTCCCCTGCTTTTCATCAGGGCGTCCGATTTTGGTTCCCGACCACGAAACTTTGGATAAGCAAGCGCAGGATCAATGGTATTTCCGACACTAAAAACGTAATCGTGAAGTCGTTTTGCAACCGATTTATCATAAGGACCTCCTGCCTCGATAAATGCTTCCCAGGCATCTGCTGAAATTACATCCGACCAGAGGTAACTGTAATAACCGGCAGAATACTCTTCGCTTGAGAAAATGTGACCAAAATGAGGCAATCTGTGTCGCATTACAATTTCTTTCGGCATTCCGAGTGCTTCGAGTGTTTCTTTTTCGAAAACATCCGGGTCGATTTCTTTGTCCTGTGCTGCCAGGTGAATCTTCATATCAATTAAAGCCGAGGCAGTGGCCTCCACAGTAGAGAATCCCTGATTGAACTGGCTGGCCTTTTTGATTTTATCCACCAACGATGCTGGCATGGGTTCCCCAGTTTGATGGTGTCGGGCAAATTGGTTGAGGACCTCTGGAGTGGCCAGCCATCTTTCAAGGATCTGGGATGGGAACTCTACATAATCTTGCGGGACATTGGTGCCGGATAGCGTGGGATAAGTTGTATTGGAGCAAAGTCCATGAAGGGCATGTCCGAATTCATGAAAAAGTGTTTGGGCATCATCCCAGGAAATAAGGACTGGTTCGCCTGGATTACCCTTTAGAAAATTTGAATTATTGGAGACAATTGTGAGGACCTCTTTTCCCTCCATCCGCGATTGTTCTCTATGTGCATTCATCCATGCACCAGAGCGTTTACCTGCCCGGGCAAATGGATCGAAATACCAGATTCCAACAGTTTTTCCTGTATTTTTAGATTCAACTCTGTAAACCGAAGCATCGGGATGGAAAACAGAGACATTTTGTATTTGGGTAAATTCCAGCTGGAACAATTGCCCTGCCACCCAGAACATTCCTTGCTGGAGACGGTCTAGCTGGAGGTATTTCTTTACCTCATCCTGATCCAGGTCGAACCTGGCTTTGCGAACTTTCTCTGCATAAAACCGGTAGTCCCAGGGTTGAATGATTACCCCTTTGCCTTCCTGATTGGCAATGGATTGCATATCGGAAACTTCTTTCCGCACCAGGTCCAGCCCAGGATTCCAAACCGACATCATCAACTCCATGGCTTTTTCCGGGGTTTTGGCCATGGTATTGGACAGGCGCCAATGGGCATGAGATTGGTATCCCATTAACCTTGCTCTTTCGGCTCTGAGTTCAAGTATTTTGGTAATCAAGCTATTGTTGTCGAAATCGTTCCCATTGTCTCCCCGATTGACGAACATTTTCCAAGCTTTTTCCCGGAGTTCTCTGTTTGAGGAATAGGTAAGAAAAGGATCGATGGAAGAACGGGTATTTGAAATAATCCAGGAATCGGGTTTTCCATTTGCCAAACCCTGATTTTTTGCTGCAACTACAAAATCGGATGGGAGTCCTTCCAGTTTGGATTCGTCGGTGATTTCAAGGTAGAGGCGATTTTCGTCGGCCAACTGGTTTTGATTGAAACGGGAAAAAAAACCGGCAAGCTCCTGGTTGATTTCTGAAAGCCGTTTTTTCGCCAGCGGACTTAATTGTGCTCCCTGAAGCGCAAAATTCATGTACCTTCTCCAAACCAGCCTCTGTTGTTCATTATTTAGTTTTTTTGTTTCAGGGGCTTCGTAAACGGCTTTTACCTTGTTGAAAAGCTGGGTATTCTGGATAATTTTATCATTAAATGCCGCAATCCTGGGCTCCATTTCCAATTCAAGTTTCTCAAATTCCGGGGTATTTAAACTTGAACTCCAAATATCATAGACCGTTTTTACCCGATTATAAACGCTTCCGGCTTTTTCGAGTGCCAGAATGGTGTTTAAAAAAGTAGGGGCTGCCTTGTTGCGGGCAATCTTTTCAATTTCAGATTGCTTTAATTCCATTGCTTTTTCAAGTGCAGGCTTAAAATGTTGAATCTGAATTTTGTCGAAAGGGGGTACTCCACCAAAAGGCCCGGCCCAATCGCCAAGCAGAGGATTTGGCTCAGGGTTTACAGAAGGTTGTAGAGGAGGGTTTTGGCCCATACAAAAATTAAAAAATGCGAACAAGGAAAGCAGAAAAAGCCCAAAAGGCAATAAGGAGCCGTGTTTCATCGTAGTTGGTGCCAGCAATTAATTAATCCGAATTTGATTTTATTTGAATTTATGGTTTTTCCAGAGCCTTGCTCCTCCCCGGATCCCGTCCCGGTTGCTTACAATTTTTACGTTGTCGTCAAGTGGGATGCTTAATCTCTTCGCATTGCCTCCGCTGATGTACAAAGCATCGTAGTTAACCACCGTTTTAAATATTTCTAAAACGCGGAGCATCCGCTTATTCCATTTTCGCTCTCCTATCAACTGCAAAGCTTTTTCGCCAATGTAGGCATCGTAATCTTTGGTTTTTGTGGCTGGAAGATGTGCAAGTTCAAGATGGGGGAGAAGTACGCCATCCTGCAACAATGCCGTTCCAAAGCCGGTGCCCAAAGTCATCATCATTTCCAACCCTTTCCCGCTTACTATGCCGATGCCCTGAAGATCAGCGTCGTTTACCACTTGAGTTGGTTTTCCAAACCTGGTTTCCATTATTGCGCTGAGATCGGTAAGCTTCCAGCTTTCATTGTCCAGATTGGGAGCCGTATGTACTATTCCATCTCTTACATATCCAGGAAAACCCACCGAAATAGCATCAAAATCAGGAAAATCTTTGGAAAGACTTTCAATGGCTTTCAGAATGTTTTCAGGATTGGCTAAGGCAGGGGTATTGGTTTTCTTATAGTCTACCAATACGTGGCCATCTGAATCGAGGAGACTGGCCTTAATTCCGGAGCCACCGATGTCTATCGACAAGATGGTTTGAGGGTGTATATGTTTCATAAATGGTGCGATGGCAATTAATGGTTTTTTACGCACAAATGCCAAATCCATGGGTTTTCAGCTGATTTACTTTCGACTGGTTTGGCCAGGCTTAGATTTAGTCTTTCTTTCTGATTTCGGGTAATTTAAGTGGGTTTTCGGCTATTTTGATTCATCTGAAAAGGAAATCATTCTATTGGTCCAAAATCCATAATTAATCTTAAAATGAAATTTAGCTTTCATCTGCTTTTAACAATATGGCAATACACTTACCCAATTTTCGGAATGAAAAATCCAATGCTCTTCATTTCGGGGATACGGGTTCCCTGTTGCAAGATCAGTTGGGATCCGCTTTATGGTGTTTAATTCAATCCACTGCCGATGTGGTATGTGTTTATAATACCAGGGGCGAATGGGTTTATGGAAATCCAGCTTTCGAAGCCAGGACCTGTTTCTGTTGCAGTGTATTTCAGGATAAGCTCAAACCTTGGTTTCATCCTGAGGAACAGGATTGTTTCGGAATTTGGCAGGGTCTCAGGGAACAGTCAGCCAATCCTTCTGTTTTTGAATCCGGTTTGGTTTCATCAGATGGGTCAACCATTTGGATTGAATGGTCAGCTACAGAGCTCGACAAAGAGGGATTTGTTTTATTTTTTGGTCGGGACATAAGCCAAAAGAGGCAGGATCGGTCTTTGAAAAACCTGGTTCTTGAGAGCATATTGGATTACTTCTATATGCTTGACCGGGACTTTTGTTTTTCCTATGTCAACAGAAGTGCAGAAGATATTATGGGTTTCCCTCCGGGCACTCTTTTGGGTAAGTGCATTTGGGAAGTTTTTCCTGTCCTGAAATCCGGTGTTTTTTTTCAAAATGCTTATAAAGCTTTAGAAACCCAGAAACAAGTCCATTTCGAATACTATTCCGATGCAGTATCAGATTGGTTTGAAGAGAGCTTTTACCCAACCGAGGCAGGAATTTCGGTTTTCTTCCGATCGATTGGGTCCAGAAAAAAGGCTGAGCTTGCATTGAAGGAGCAGAAGGATTTTTTCGAGCAGACCCTGATGCAATCCGGATCAAGTCAGATGATTATGGATAAAGAAGGTTGGTGCCTGCGGATTAATCCCGCTACATCAGCCATTTTTGGTGTTGATCCAAAGGATCTTGAAGGAGGGGATAAATACAATATTTTCCAGGATCCGGAAGTGATTCGGAGGGGTGTGTTGGAAGATTTTCGAAAAGTCCAACAGCAAAAAATCCCTTTTCAGACAGACCTGGTCTATGACACAGGTTATTCGAGTAAAAGGATGGGGATTCCATGTGAAAATCTTCGTGAGATCTGGCTTTCTGTTACTGCTTACCCCATCATGGACACGGAGGGAAACCTTTCCCATATTGTGGTTCAACACCAGGACATTTCGGTAAGAAAGGCTGCAGAACAATCTCTGCTACAGAGTGAACTCAAATACAGAAACCTGATCCAAAACATGGATTTAGGGTTATTGGAGCTGGACAATCAGGAGACCATTATCAGATCAAATCCGAGATTTTGTCAGCTAACTGGTTATCTGGAAACGGAGTTGCTGGGGCAAAATGTTTTTCGCCTGCTCCAACCAGAACTTGACTGGGTATTTCCCGGAACCATTCAGAACCGTCCAGGATTGCCTGATGGGGACCAATATGAAACTACTTTCCGAAAAAAAGACGGGTCCAGAATTCACCTTTTGGTAAACAGAACACCAATAGTCAATGATTCTGGCGAGCCGGTTGGTTACCTCGGCATCCATTATGAC
>JBIPNA010000286.1:0-4957 GCA_044375665.1 Catalimonadaceae bacterium | reverse complement strand
AAGTGAATCATGGTACCACCATGCGTCCAATTAAACCTCCCTGAAAATTCAAACTGAATATTGTCCTCCCTTCCGATATATCGGGTGCTAACTACATAAGATTGATTTTTTTTCAACTCGAGGTAGGTCTCGATGTAGTCGCAGTCATAACAGGGAAGATTGGCGATATAAGTGCCTTCGATATCCATCCGCCTTACCCAGGTGGCTTTTAAATCGCTGGTTTCACAGCTCAAAGCGAAGGGGGCTAAAATCAAAAAAAGGGAAAGTCGCATCTTTTGTTGTGCTTGGCTTGCAAGTTTACACAGGTCCTTGCTTTTTGACAAAATGGAATCCGGAAAAGGAATAAGCAAAAATTTGGGAAGCCCAACTTTTTAAGTTTGATTTGCCTAACTTGGCATGAAAGCACGTTTTTCAGGTATCATCTTTCTCTTTCTGATTTGCACATATTGCATTGCAAATCAGCAGGGCAAGCCGAAAATTGTGGCCACCATAAATATTCTTGCAGACATAACGTCTCATGTGGCCGGGGAAAAATTTGACGTTGTTTCCCTTTTACCTGCAGGCACCGATCCCCATACTTACGAGCCCAAACCGGGAGACGCGATCCGATTGGCCAGGGCTGATATGATTATAACAAATGGACTGCATCTGGAGGGCTGGCTTTCTAAACTGATTTCCAGTGCAGGTTCCCAGGCCCGATTGGTGGTGGCAAGCAAAAGGGTCATTCCGATTACCGCTTCAGGATTCCAGAATTCATATGATCCGCATGCATGGATGAGTCTTCCCAATGCTTTATTGTATGTAGATGAAATTGAGTCCTCGTTATCGGCTGCCTTTCCTAATGAAAAATCCGGCTTCCGGATCCGGGCCTCCAGATACCGGAGCGAAATCAGAAAAGCAGATCAGGAAATCAGGTTTTGGCTAAATTCCATACCGAAAGGGAAACGACACCTCATCACAAGCCATGATGCATTCAGGTATTTTTCCCGGACGTATGGATTTGAAGTTGCTTCCATTATGGGTACATCTACTGATGCAGATGTGAGTTTAAAAGACATCAATCACTTAATCGCTGTTGTCCGGCAACACCATGTTCCTGCCATATTTGTAGAGGTGGCTATAAATCCAAAGATTTTGACCCAACTGGCTGCAGATCTGGGCATTCGGATCGGAGGTCATTTATATACCGATTCATTTGGCCCGGCCGGTTCCGAAGCAGACTCCTATCTGGGAATGATGCGGTTTAATGCCCTGAACATGAAAAATGCTCTTGGTTCTGTAGAAACGAATATCCCTGAAGGGTTTGCCATAGGGGAAAACCTGACCTTTCTCCTTCTGGTAATTCTGGCATTTTCACTGGCCTACTTCTGGGTTTGGAGGAAGGTTTATCCGGAATACCCGATGGTGGCCAACTGGAAGCATTATACCCTTCAGATAGAAAACCTTTCTGTTATGGTAGAGCGGAAAATGATCCTGTCGAATTTGTACCTTCAGTTAAAGCCTGGCAGATTATATGGAATTTTAGGCGCCAACGGGAGCGGAAAATCTACCCTAGTTAAAACAATGGTAGGGCTTTATGAACCTGTTTCAGGAACCATTCAACTGGATGGCATGCCCATCAGGCAATTTCTACGTAAAATAGCCTATCTGCCTCAGAAAGAAGAATTTGATATGGACTTTCCTGCCACAATAGAAGATGTAGTCCGGCTTGGGTTTTTTCCGGAGAATCGGGGAAAAGGCGGTCTCCTCCCCCACCAGCGCACCCAGATGGAAACCGTTTTGCATCAGTTGGAAATTTATCATTTAAAAGACCGCCAGATTGCCCAACTCTCCGGAGGGCAATTCCAGCGAACGCTTTTGGCCAGAGCCTTATGTCAAAAGGCGGAGATTCTTATACTGGACGAACCCTTTGTCGGCGTTGACCATGCCACAGAAGAAATCATCATGGATCTTTTAAGAAGTCTGGTCCGCGAAGGAAAAATGGTATTGATGGTTCACCACGATCTGACCAAGGTTCGTGCATATTTTGACGAATTGGTCATGATCAACCAGCGAATAGTTGCCCATGGGCCTGTCTCTGAAGTATTTACTGAAGAAAACATCCGGGCCACGTATTCAGGAAAAGTAACACTCCTTCAAAAAGCGCTTCAACTTATTCCACCCCGCCAAAAAGGATGATGGAAAGTCTGTTTCAATACGACTATGCCCTAAGGGCACTGGGAGCCTCCGCTCTGGTAGGACTGATGTGTGGCATTCTTGGCTGTTTTATTTTCTTGAGGAATATGGCTCTTGTGGGTGATGCCTTGTCGCATGCCATTTTACCTGGTGTTGTGGTAGGGTTCCTTGTGGCCGGACAAAGTGTACTTGCTTTTTTTACCGGCTCGGTGCTGGCTGGGCTCGTAGCGGCATTTCTGATCACCTACATTCAGACAAGGGTGAAATCGAAAGAAGATGCAGCAATAGGTGTGGTATTCAGCACTATGTTTTCCATTGGGGTGATCGGTATTTCCCTGCTTACCCGGCAGGAAGGGGTTCACCTTGATCTCAAAGATTTTTTATTTGGAAACGTGCTGGCAATTACGCCGCAAGACCTGAGCCTGACCTTGCTGGTGGCGTTTTTTGTAGTTTTTTCCGCGATAACCCTTTACCGCTATTTGTTTTTAAGCACTTTTGATCCAACACTGGCCAGAGCAATGGGCGTTTCTACCCAGGTAATCCACTATTTCCTGATGTTGTTGCTCAGTTTTACAGTGGTGGCCTGCATGCAATCGGTTGGTGTAATCCTCGTGGTGGGGATGTTGATTATTCCTGCCTCTACGGCTTACACCCTGACCCGAAGGCTGCCAACCATGTTGGTGATTGCCGGAACCATCGGGGTCTTCTGCACTGTAGGTGGTTTTCTTCTCGCTTTTGCACTCGACATTACCCCTGGTCCGGCGATGAATGTCCTCGGGGCATTGATTTATGTTCTTGCCATCCTTTTTGCCCCTGGTACCGGAAAACTTAGTATTTGGCTTAGCCGTCGTAAAGCGAGCCAGTCGGTACAAACCGACGATTTGCTAAAGGCTATGGTTACCCAGGAAAACCGAAAAGACCCAGACCTAACAGCCATTCGAAAAAAACTTGGCTGGTCAACTGCTGTTTGGAGATCTGCCTGGGACCGGGCCTTGCAGCAAGGTTGGCTGGAGGAAAAAAATGGAGCCTGGGCCCTTACTGGAGCAGGATTAAGAAGAGGTTTTGAATTGCTCGGTGCCCACAGGACGTGGGAACAGTTTATGGTTGAAAACCTGGGATATGATAAAACACAGGTACATGCCCAGGCCGAAGATCTGGAGCACTTTCTAACACCCCAATTGGTAGATGAAATACAATCTGAACTTGGACGGCCTTTGAAAGATCCCCACGGAGCTTACATTCCTCAAAGCAGATCCGGGGAAACCCAGACGCTCCTGGGATTAGAAAATGGCCAGAAAGCCCTGTTGCTTACCCGTCAATCCAACGAACACGTCATGGCCATGCTGTGGCAGGCAGGATTGGCCCCGAATCACTCCATAACCATTGTAGAGAAGTCTGCCGAAGGAGTGAAAGTAAGAATTAAGGGAGCAGAGCAATGGCTTTCTACCGAGCTGGCGCAAAGCATGCAGGTGGTCAGGATTGCCTGATCCTGGTAATGCCTCATCAATACCAGGGTTGAAGATATTAGATTTCACCTCGAATCCTTTTGGGTGAAACCCCATAAAAACAAAAAACCGCCCTTTTGGAGCGGTTCAATTTTATTTTTTTTATTTTATGCAGTCAGGATGCTGACGTAGCTTTTGCCTTCAGCTTTCTTGGAAAAAGTTACCACACCATCTACCAATGCAAATAGTGTGTGGTCTTTACCAACACCAACTCCAGCTCCTGGATGGTGGCGGGTTCCACGCTGACGCACCAGGATATTTCCTGCTTTGGCAACCTGACCTCCGAAAAGTTTTACTCCTAAACGCTTACTATGGGATTCACGACCGTTCTTCGAACTACCTACCCCTTTTTTGTGTGCCATGGATTATGCAGAAATTTTTTCGATGGTAACTTCAGTTAAATGCTGACGATGTCCAGCCATCTTGCGATAGCCTTTACGACGCTTCTTTTTGAAAACAAGCACTTTGTCGCCTTTAGAGTGGCGGACAACACGGGCTGTAACTTCAGCTCCGGCTATTTTGGGAGCACCAATTTTTACGTTTCCGTTGTCTGAAACAAACAATACATCTTCAACTGAAAATGTACTACCTTCTTCATGTGGAAGCCTGTCAACCAAGACATTCTTGCCTTCTTCAACGACTACCTGCTTCCCTGCTAAATCTACAATTGCGTACATACTTTTCTCAAAAAGGAGTGCAAAACTATGAAAAAATAATCCCTCACAAAAAATTCTTATAGGTTTTGGATTAATATTTCCTTCAGGGTATCCAGACTGAACTTCCCCGGATTCGCTTCATCGTTTTCAAACAATTGATCGTTGAGGGAAGATTTCCGTTCCTGAAGCTTTAATATCTTCTCTTCCACCGTATTACTGGTGATGAATTTATACACGGACACCTTGTTTTTCTGACCAATCCTGTAAACCCTGTCCATGGCCTGGTTTTCAGCTGCAGGATTCCACCAGGGATCCAGCAGGAAAACATAACTGGCTTCCACCAGATTCAGTCCAAAACCGCCTGCCTTCAGGGAAATCAGAAAAACATTGCAATCCGTGTCGGTCTTAAAACGGTCGACAACTTCTTTGCGGTTCCCTGTCTTACCTGTCAGCATGGTAAATCCAAACCCGCGGGTTTCAAGATGCTTTGCGAACAAATTTAAATGACGAACGAAAGAACTGAATATCAGCACTTTTCTACCTTCCTGCAAAACCTCTTCCAATTTTTCACAGACCAAATCAAATTTACCGGAAGCGTGCCCGAAGGAATCATCCACCAGG
>JBIPNA010000285.1:0-5014 GCA_044375665.1 Catalimonadaceae bacterium | reverse complement strand
CCACCCAAATCGAACCTTTTTAGTTCATTGGTTCCAAAGTTAATGTCACTGTAGGTGGAGTCAAATTCAACCCAGGATCCTTTGTTTTTTGATCTTGGGCCGTTTTCCCAATTCCCTTTGAGTCCTATGCCCACGTACGGCCCAAAACTTAAGAAAGCTTTATATTTTTTAGTTCCAAAATTAACCCGACCTAAAATCGGAATCTGAAGGTAACTGAGTGATGGAGTTGTAGTTACATCTGCCTGAAGGGTGTCCAAAGGATAAAAACTGGCATTGTACTTTAACCCTTCCGAAAGAGTGATGTGGTTAAATTCCATTGCAGCCGAAAAGTGAAGATCAAGGTCATAAGCCACAATTAAACCGAATGAATTCGAAGTCCCCGGGGTCCTGCTCATTCCATTAACCAATTCCTGAGAGGTACTCGAAAAGGTATATCCTCCACGAAGACCGACACCCAGTTGAGCCCTGACTCCCAGAAATGAGATACAGAATAAGGTAGTCAGGAGTATTATTTTCTTCATATAAAGGTCTCGGGCTTTTGCTACAGTGGGATGGCTTTTACAAACGGGAGGCAAATAAAGGAAAGTAAGGATTAAAAATCAGTCTCGTGTAGAATAATTTAATATTCAATGTGGGAAAAAACAATAAAATGAACATTTCAAGTCTTCTCAGATTCAGGTTATTCCACAGTTACCGATTTAGCAAGGTTCCGTGGTTGGTCCACATTACAACCTCTCATAACCGCAATATGGTAGGAAAGCAGTTGCAGCGGAATAACAGAAATTAAAGGCATCAGCGCCTCATGGGCTACGGGTACTTCGATGATGTGATCTGCCATGGTTTTAATTTTGCTGTCTCCTTCAGAAACAACGGCAATTACTTTTCCCTTCCTTGCTTTTACTTCCTGGATATTTGAAATGACTTTTTCATAACTACTGTCGTTGGTGGCTATGAAAACTACTGGCATTTCTTCATCAATAAGTGCAATCGGTCCATGTTTCATTTCCGCTGCCGGATAGCCTTCAGCGTGGATATAGCTGATTTCCTTCAGCTTCAAAGCACCTTCAAGGGCAACTGGAAAATTATATCCCCGGCCCAAATAAAGGAAGTTCATTGAATCCTTAAATTCACTTGCAAGGTATTTGATCTGATCGTTGAGCTTGAGCGCCTTTTCTACTTTTTCCGGGATGCTCTCCAGTTCATACAGGAGATTGCGGAAATTTGCATCTGAAATGCTTCCCTTTTTGTTGGCAATTAAAAGTGCCATCAAAGTCAAAACAGTAACCTGAGCTGTAAAAGCTTTGGTTGAGGCTACGCCAATTTCCGGACCTGCATGGGTATATGCCCCTGCATGGGTTGCTCTTGGGATGGAGGAGCCGACTACATTGCAAACACCGAAAATAATAGCACCTTTCGATTTGGCCAGTTCCAATGCCGCAAGGGAATCTGCCGTTTCACCTGATTGAGAGATTACAATTACTACATCTCCTTCTTTGATGATCGGGTTCCTGTACCGGAATTCTGATGCGTATTCTACTTCTACAGGAATTCGGGTAAACTCTTCAAAAATATATTCGGCAACCAGACCTGCATGCCAGGAAGTCCCGCAGCCAAGTATGATAATCCTGTCAGTATTGATAACCTTGTTGAGGTATTCCCTTAATCCACCCAAAACCAGGTGCCCTTTGTCAGCAGCCAAACGACCACGAAGGCAATCCCGGATGGAGCGGGGTTGTTCGAAAATTTCTTTCAGCATGAAATGTTCAAATCCTCCCTTTTCAATGGATTCAATCTCCATTTCCAGCGTGGTAATATATGGAGTTTGGGCCTGTGCATCAATATTTTGGATGCTTAACTGTCCATTTTTTATGGTTACGATTTCGAAGTCGTTTATGTAGATTACCTCGTTGGTGTATTCGATGATTGGGGTGGCATCAGAGGCAAGAAAAAACTCGTTCTTTCCAACACCAACCACAAGCGGGGAACCTTTACGGGCTGCAATTAACTGATCGGGTGCCGTCTTGTCCATAATGACTATGGCATAGGCACCAACAATCTGATTCATGGATATCCTCACAGCTTCCTCAAGGGAGCATTTCAGATTTTCATAAATGTGTTCAATCAAATGAATGAAAACTTCAGAGTCCGTATCACTCTGAAAGACATGACCTTTACGAACCAGTTCTTCCTTTAGGGAGCTGTAGTTTTCAATAATTCCATTATGGATGATGGCCAGGTTTTCTTTAGCCGAATAGTGCGGGTGTGCATTGATATCATTCGGTTCTCCATGCGTTGCCCACCTTGTATGACCTATCCCTATTGTGCTGGCCAATTCGGTTTCAGTCAAAGAATCTTCCAGTTCAGATACTTTGCCTTTCTTCTTGTATACATTCAGGCCACCATTCAACAAGGCAATTCCTGCTGAATCATACCCCCTGTATTCCAGCCGCTTAAGTCCTTTAATTATTATTGGGTAGGCCTGACGATATCCTACATAACCCACAATTCCACACATAGAGGTTTTTTTCGAAAAATGAACGGGCGCAAAAGTAGAAAAACAAAATGGTCTGACGACAAGATGGAAAACCTTCCTGGCCACAGAAGTAATAAAACCCTTCAATTCTCACCATGAAGAGCGTATTTTAAGCAACCGGCTTTACTTTTTCCGGATTTGGAGAAAACTCAGAAAGAAGCTGAATGTCCCTGTTTGGAAAGCGAGCAAAAGACAGGTTACGGCAGGAATTACTTTCCGCAAAACTACCTGTGGATTTAATGGGCCAAAATCCTGGCTTCGCCAATAACTTAAAGCTGAGAAAGATAGGCCAGTTCCAATGAAAAACAGCACTCCGGCAATCAATAATCCCCATTCCAGCCGGAAAGCGGTCAACCGTAATCCCGACTTGATGCTCAAACCTTCTCTTTGTGCAAATGCCTGACTTAACAGGTAAAATGCAATCAATTGGAAACCAACAAGCGTAAGTGCCGCAGCGTAAAGCAGTGTGGATACGTCCAGCTTAATGGTCTGAAAAGGCACCATAGATCTGCTTAAGAGGCTGGAGAAAAGAAGGCCACAAAACACAAACAGCAGTCCTGGGTAAAAAAATAACCACCTCGGACTGAATAGCAAAAGAAATCTTAAGTGACGCCATCCATCTGTCCAGGTATTTAGGTGTGGTTCTCTGCCTCTTCCGTCCCGAAAAAGGCGAACGGGTACTTCGGCAGAGGGAATCCCGAGCAAAGATGCTTTTACGACCATTTCTGACGCAAATTCCATCCCAGTGGTTTGGAGGTCCATCGATTCAAATGCTGTTTTGGTGATGCCCCGCATTCCGCAATGGAAGTCTCCAAAGGAATTTTGAAAGAATAGGCGACCAATATAAGACAGTACCGGGTTTCCCAGATAACGATGCAGAAAAGGCATGGCACCCGGATCAATTCCTCCTTTAAACCGGTTTCCCAATACAAAACCGGCACCTGACTTCCAGGCCTCCACAAAGGGTCCGATTTCAAGGAAATTGTAGCTGTCGTCTCCATCGCCTATGACAATAAAATGGCCTTTAGAGGCTCGGATGCCCTCCGAAATTGCTGATCCGTAACCATGCACCGTTGCATGAACAACCCGGGCTCCTTCCTGGATTGCCAATTCCTGTGATCCATCTGTACTTCCATTGTCTGCAACAACCACCTCTCCAGGTATTTGCAAAAGGGCTATTGCCTGAATGGCTTTTTTCACGCAAATGCCAATTGTCCTGGCTTCGTTCAGACAAGGTATGACAACAGAAATTTCAGGTTCCAACGCAGGAATGGGTAAAGAATGGCAAAAAAGGCATTTTTCAACAAGTCTGGAAAGAAGATGCTTTTCACGGCATCCTTCAATTTCCTTTTCTTTGCGCCATGTCCCTTCCATTAAACTTCCGAAAAACCGGAACAGGCCCGCCTCTGTTGATATTGCACGGGGTTTTTGGGTCAGGAGAAAATTGGCTCACCGTCAGTAAGTTTTTTCAAAACGCTTTTACCGTTTACCTTATTGACCAACGAAATCATGGAAGATCCCCTCAAACAGATGCGTTTTCATATGATCTTTTGGTGGAAGATGTTCGTGATTTCGCCAACGAACATGGTTTGTCAAAGTTCTTTTTGATAGGCCATAGCATGGGTGGAAAGGTGGCCATGAAATTTGTTGACAAATACCCTGATTTTCTGGAGAAACTGGTCATTGTGGACATTGCCCCACGGTATTATGCGCCTCATCACGAGGCGATTCTCGCCGCATTTCACGCAGTAGATCTTAAGGTTGCTCATTCCAGGATTGAAGCCGAATCAGCCATGATGCCATTTGTGGCAGAACAGGATGTCAGACAATTTTTATTGAAAAACCTGTATCGGAAAGAAGATGGATTGTTTGCCTGGCGTATCAATCTCCCTGTATTGGATGGGTTTGCGGGCCAAATCGGAGAGGCCTTTTCCCCGGAGAAACCAGTTCAGGTTCCAACTTTATTTATCAAAGGGGAAACAAGCAGGTATATATCAGACAAAGATGTAGAGGATATAAAAACCTTGTTCCCCCAATCCAGGCTCGAAATCATCCATGGTGCCGGCCATTGGGTTCAGGCAGAGCAGCCGGAATTATTTGCCAGAACCGTTCTCAATTTTTTTCAGACCGGATGATAAACATAGCTTCGCTTTGTCCGGAACCATGGTCAGAGTATGCACTCATCGATTCCGGGCACTTTGAAAAATTAGAGCGTTTCGGGACCTATATTCTCCGAAGACCAGAACCTCAGGCCATCTGGTCTCCTTCCCTTCCGGAATCAGAATGGAAAGCTATGGCTCATGCCGTTTTTGATAAAAGCCGCAGCAATCCTGAATCGGGAAACTGGAATTGTAAACCGGGGATGCCGGAAAGATGGTATTCAGGATTTTTTCAAAAGGACATTCATGTTCGGTTCAAGCTGGCGCTTTCTTCTTTCAAACATGTGGGTATTTTCCCGGAGCAGGCAGTTAACTGGTTGTA
>JBIPNA010000284.1:0-5019 GCA_044375665.1 Catalimonadaceae bacterium | reverse complement strand
AATACGGAGCCAGTAAGATTGTTCTCCAATCGGATGGCCAGGGTTCCGATTCGATTTCCTGCTGACCGCTTAGCGCCCATTCGAGCCACCGCTGAACTCTTCTTGGATTTTTGATTTGGTCTTGGTCATTAAATTCAAATCCGCGACCCTTTGCCCAGTCCAATAAGCCCTCAAGACCAAGATCCTCCAATTTTTGTGTTACTTCTTCCCGGACGGTGGGATCAGGCGGCGGCCGGTCTACTCCTTCCAATAAAGCTCTAAGGTAAAGCCCTGTCCCACCACAAATAACCAACTCATTGTGATTTGTGAAGTAATTTTTCATGAAGGATCTTGCTTCCCTTGCAAACTTCCCGGCAGAATATGCCTCATGGATGGAAACATGGCCAATGAAGTGATGTGGAACCTGCGCCAGTTCAGCTGGTTCAGGCTTGGCTACCCCGATGTTTAATTCGGAAAATACCTGCCGCGAGTCAGCAGATAGAATCTCAGCGTTTCGGTCAATGGCAATTTTTATGGCCAGACTTGTTTTACCTGAGGCGGTTGGACCACAAACTACCCATATAACTTTCATAAAAAATCCCGCTGTTTAGCGGGATCTCTTTAAATTGAATTTGATATCAAAGTTTTTCAAGCGCATCCTGGGTGAGGGGCTTGTTGATGTATTTCTTTACGTAGTTGCTTTTCTTGGCCTTGCTCAGATCCTGAGGATTGATGGAGGAAGTAAGCATAATGATGGAAATGTTGTTTTTGATATAATCCGACATTTTGTCGAACTCATCCAGAAATTGAAAACCGTCCATAAGGGGCATATCAATATCCAGAAATATCATTTCAGGAAGTCCTACTCCGTTAGAGGAAAGTTTTTCGATATTTTTCAGAAACTCAAGTGCTCCCTTGGCTCCAGTATGCATGAAAATTGTTTCTGCAATGTTGGATGCCTCCAGCATTTTTTGGTTGATCAGGTTGTCTATCTCATTATCGTCAATGAGCATGACAGCTTTGAATTTCTTTTTGCTTTCCATCGGTTCGAATATAAGTCGGTTTTCGGGGCCAATTTTAGAAAGTTTTGATCAACCCACAAACTTTTGTCCTGCTTGGAATGAAATCCTTCTTTTTTCAGAGCTGAATTAAAACACTTTGGGGGGTTTCAGTCTTTTTGCCAGTGGAATGAAAATATTCTTTTCCGATTGGTTGGCCTACGGAATTAAAGGTTTTTTCATCTTTGTCCTTGCAACGAATAATTTTCTTCCGAATGGAAACGAGTGCCCTCAGTGAAAATGAAATGAAAGCTTTGGTCTCTCTCCTGGGTGATACAGATCCCGAGGTGTCTTCTCATGTAGAGCAAAAAATCATTTCCCTGGGTGATACCGTCATTCCTATTCTGGAACGGGAATGGGAACAAAGTTTTGATCCTGATTCCCAAAAGCGCATCGAGGAAATTATTCATACACTACAATACGAGACATTGAAACGAAGGCTTATCGCCTGGAAAGGGATGTCTGGTGAAGATTTGCTGGAAGGTTTGTGGCTGGTGGCAACCTATCAGTACCCTGATCTGGAGTTCATCAAAATTAAAGATCAGGTGCAACAGATCTATTATGAAACCTGGTTGGAATTCAAGCCGGATGCTGTTCCGTTAGATCAGATAAAAATAATCAACTCAGTGATTTTTAATAAGTTAAAATTTTCGCCAAATACCAAGAACTTTCATTCGGTGGGCAACTCCATGATTAATGTAGTTCTGGAGAGCCGAAAAGGAAACCCCATTTCGCTTTGCTGCCTTTACATGCTTGTGGCCCAGAGAATGAAACTGCCTATTTACGGAGTTAATCTTCCCAATCTGTTTATCCTCACTTACAAACAGGGGCGTCATCAGTTTTATATCAATGTTTTCAATAAAGGATTGGTTTTCAGCAAGCAGGACATCGACAACTATCTTTCTAACCTTCAGCTTAAGCCAAATGATATTTATTATCAACCTTGCAGTCACCTTGATATCGTCAGGCGGGTACTTCGAAATATGATGGTGGCTTTTGAAAAGGCCGGAGAGGAAGAAAAAGAATTGGAAATCAGGGGCTTGCTGGAAGTTCTTTCCGACGAAAACGATCCTTATGGAGGGCTTTAGGACAGTTTTTTTAGTTTTTTCGCTGTCTGGTTTTGCAATAATGTCTTGTCAAAGGAATACATATCCATGTCCCGATATTCATAGTGGGACCAATGTGATCAAGCCAGGAAGTGATGAAGGATTAAAAAAGAATGAACCAGAAATGGATTCCAATGGCAGGCTTTTGCGAAAGCCCTATTCCCACCCGCGCATGAAGAAGAAGAAACATTAGGTAGGATACATCAGAGAACCATATGGATCAGATTCTTTTCCAAAACGGTTCTTGCCTGAAACGTTTGCACCATTGGTAATAGGCATAACCGAATGAAACAAAGCACATACCCATCAGAGCGCCAGGAACAAGGATTAGAAGTGCGATGTGCAGATAAAGATCTTCTCCTGGTTGAAGGCCTCCGGGCCTGGCCATCAATTTGAGAAAATCCCAAATTACCAGACCTGAAATAACCCCAAGTCCCACAACCATAAGCCTGGCAACCAATGGAACCAATTTCCATAAATAGAACAGACCAGGTGTGGGTATTTGAGGGGATTTGGCCATAATCAAAATTCCTGACGGTCGAGTGCCATGGTCATACACCTTGGGCCGCCCAATCCACGGGATAATTCGGAAGAAGGGATGACATTGACTTCCACACCTGCTTCCCGAAGGGCCCTGTTGGTGTGCCGGTTCCGGTTGTAGCTAATAACACGTCTGGGTCCGATGGCGAATACATTGGCCCCATCAAACCACTGTTCCCGGCTGGCATAGTCAGGGTTTCCATCTCCGGTATGGATGATTTCCAGATAGTCTATTTCTTTTTTCAAAACTTCAAGAAGACTTTCCTTTAACACTTCTGTTGAAAGAATGGTTTTGCCATTAGCATCAATGCCTTCTTTTCTGTGGACCCTCGTTTCCATAACTGCCTGAAGCGCATCAGGATAGGTTACAACAAGGTTTTCATCAATAATGGTAAAAACAGTATCCAGGTGCATGAAATTTCGCTTTTTGGGAAGCAATACTTCATAAACCCTTTCTACTTCACCGGATTGCAGGACTTCTTTTGCGATTTCTTTTATCGCTTCCGAATCTGTCCGTTCAGAATTCCCAATGGCTAAGGCTTTTGACGAAAGGACAATAACATCCCCGCCTTCCACATCGGCATACTTTTCTGTCAGTGCTTCTTCAATGGTGTCTTTGGGATAGATCAGATTAAAATTTTCTTTGAATAATGGGTGGTTTTCAAAGATCATCCGCATAATGAAAGACTCCCTGTGGCGGATCTCATTTTTCATCTGGCAGGAAATAACACCTGTCTGAACCACTGCCGCAGGATCACGCATAAAATAAGAATTTGGACTCGGGGTAATTACAAAAGCGTGTTCACCCAGTTTGTCTAAGGATTTGTGGTTGAGTTTTCTTTTCAATTCTCTGACCTTAACTCCTCCAATCAAAGCATTGGCGCACTCCAAGGTTGAAAACCGGCCAATCATATCCTCTGCCAGGTGTCCAAGTTTGTGGGGCTGAAGTGCAATCTGAAAAGCCCTGATTAATAAATCATCGTCAATAAGCGACTCAATGAGCAGGTCCAGGAGTCGGTAAACAGTTGCCCCTGTAGCTCCTTTGATCAGGCTGCGGAATTCATCATGCTCCCTTTGCATGATTTCCAGATAGGGCATGTCTTCAAACAGGTACTCGGTGATGTTGTAAGGGGTAAGGCGATCGATTTCCCGGCCGGGCCGATGCATAAGGACTGCTTTAAGTGTTCCGAATTCTGATTGAAGTTTTAATTTCATAAAAGCCTGATTTGGTGAATAATAGATGAATAGGATGGCAAAGATAGGCATTTTAAGGAGGAGTGGGCGGTCTTATCCATCCTGGTTATGGATTAGCAGACTAATGGCATAAAAAAAGCCACCTGGTTGTAAAGGTGGCATTTGACAAGGAAGAATGTAATTAAGAATTGGTTCTGGTTTTCGAGTTGAAACCAAATGAAACCCCAAACCGGACACCATCTCTCTGTGGTAATAAATATAGGTTGAGAGGAATATTCAGTTTTCCGGATTTAAATGTTTTTCCCATGGCCAGGATAAATCCTGTTTGAGGCTTGACTTTTCCTCGGCTATCAAGACGCGTTTCGGTGGGAAAGGCCGTATTGTTCGTTTGATTTTCCTTCAAAATAATCCATTCTCCTGCTGCATTTTGATATCCATCCGCTTTTTTGACGAGAGAGACGGTCGGTCCAAAAGCAAATTCCCATCCTGATGAGTTGTTTCTGATTCCATTTAAAACGGTCAGGCTTGGGATTACAAGGCCCTGGTCAAGACCGGTAATCATTGGAATAAATTCAAACAAAGCCTGGAAATTTCCTTCGTTCAGATAGCGCTGCTCAAGCTGGTAACCAAATTGGAACATGAGCGGAAATCCAGCGTCAAATCCACCCTGACTTTTGTTTTCTTTTAAGATTTTTTGGGTGGAAGGCTCCAGCCAGAAGGAGGTGAATCCCATTCTTGGACCGTCGCTTCGAAGGCAAATCTGGTTGGGATTGTTGATTGAGTTTTCAAAGTCATTCTTTTTTGTGAGTTTGGCGAGTATCAAGGGATCATTTGGATCGCCATTCAGGTCATTTGCTGTGAGTTGAACCATGGTGCCGATTTCTTCGGGGATATTGAGGAAAACCGAGGTTTGCGCTTTTTCAAATTGTTTGGTCTTCCGGTCAAATATTTTGATGGTGAGAGAAATACGTCGGTCGATTAATTGGGCGTTGGCTACTACGAGCTTTTCCACATCCAGTTGTGTGCTGACATCCATCAGACAAAACCGGCTGAGACATTTCTGGGCGTCGATTTTGTTTTTGCTGAGCAGGAATTCCATATCGAAACGATCAAGAACCTGGTATTTGTTTTTCTTTTCCAGT
>JBIPNA010000283.1:0-5039 GCA_044375665.1 Catalimonadaceae bacterium | reverse complement strand
GTCGACAGTAGCACTAAGATTTAATTCCGGCTTTACAATGAAGTGTGTTTTCCATTCAAAATCAGGACCAAGTCTGTAGCCAATGGCACTTCCACCAAGACCATAGGTTCCATTTTCAAATTTGAAAATATCTGTCAACAGGTACCGAAACCGGAAGGGCAAAGACACGGACTTTTTTTCTTTGGTTGAAAAGACGTGCAATTGCCGGTCATTGCCCCCGGCAATAAGCTTATTGTCTACCACAGACAAAAGGCTGATGGGGGGAGGGATGTTGTTATGGCAAATGATTCCGGGGCTTTTATCTACAAACAAACCGGATTCGAGCGTGCTTATGCAAAGGTTGCCGTTTCGGCTAAGGGCAATATCAGAAACAGAATTACCATAGAGAAAATGCTCCAGTGTGTCCAGTTCTGAATTGATGCGATAAATGCCCTTGTTGTAAAAAGAAGCCCAGACCGACCCATCTTTCAGTTTTTTTAGCTGGATCATCATTTGGCTGAACTTTCTTTTTTTCAGTACTCTTCCGGAATCGTTTACAACAAAAAGTTCCCTGTTCAATCCAAAAATCCATTTGCCCTCATGCCGGAGTCCGATGGCACGGTGGAATTCGATTTCCTGAGGGTATGCGGGTGCGTTTGAAGCCCATTTCCAATGCAGCTTTTTGGGTTCGGCTCCGGTCCATGATTTTTTCCAAAAGCTGATGGCCGGCAACAAAAAAGCCTGATTTTCTATTATTACAACCTGGGAAGTATCCCAGTTTGTGTGGTTTGTTTCTTTCAGTTCGCCTTTTTTGGTATCGTAAGTCCAAACCCCGGAACGGAATTGCAGAAAAATAAATTCCCCATTGGAAGAAGCAGTCATCCGATAGGCAGGCTTGTTGGATCCTATGGTTTTCCGGCTCAAAATTTCATTGTGGGAGACAGGATGAAACTGGTCTTCCCAATAAAATCCCAGCTGCCCGGCGGAGTTGTAAAGCCATAATTTTCCATCCGGGGTTTGGGCATAGGCGTAAATGATATCCGAATTTGGCGGAAAGCCTGGAACTTTTTCAAAGCCTAATCCGGTGTAGCGCAGGGTTCCCATTTCGGTAGAAACCCAGAGGTAGCCTTTGGGATCTTCAAATACAGCATAAACTTCCTCAGAGTTCAATCCCGAATTGGAAGAAAACCTGATCCAGCCCTTACCTTGCCCGAAAAGCGGAGGAGCAGAAAGCAGAAAAAGAAATACTAAAAGACGGATAAATGCGCTCAATACAGATGACCTGGAGGTTTCAATAAGCGCAAATTTGTTGAATTCAGACCAGGATGGACCAAATTTTGAGCCAATGGTCTGGTCTCTTTAGAAGGATAATGGCCAGTTGATTTCGGCCGGTTTCCCAAACACCATTCCCCTGGTTTACAGGCCAACCATTTGGAGCAGGTCCTTTCTGGATTGAAACCCTTCTTTTCGAAGCGCTTCTTTTTTGTTGCGATAGACAATGAGGGTCGGCAAGCCATTTATGCCCAAATCGGTAGACAAGTCTGAGTGCAGGTCAGCATCCAATCGCCAAACCCAGACTTTGGTGCCGTGTACCTGATGGAGCCAGTCAAGATCGGGCTTCATTTTCTTGCAGGGTCCACACCAATCGGCATAGAAATCAACCAAAACCGGGAGTCCGGATCCTGCTATTTTGGCATCAAACTCCTTGCGGGTCATGCCTTTGGGTTTTGGGGCGAGTGCAGTCAAAGGGAGGCTTTCCCGCTTCCAGGCAAGAATGCCACCTGCCAGTTCGTACACTTTTTCAAAACCAGATTTCCTTAAAAATTCGGTAGCAGATGCACTTCTTCCGCCACTCAGACAATAGACAAAAAGTGGCTTCTTTTTATCCAGGCCGGCGATTCCGGCTTCGAAGCTGTTGCCTGTCCAATCTACATTGACGGCACCTTCGATGGCTCCTTCTGCAAATTCCTGGGCAGTCCTGACATCCAGAAGTTGAGCGTCTTTGGCGGCTGTTAGTTGTTCAGAGAATGCTCTCGGAGCCAGGAGTGCAGAAGATTGCTGACCTGAGGAACAGGAAGAGAAACCTGCCAGCAGCAATATCAACCAAAAGAAAAGAGGTAACTTCATACAGTAAGGTATTGATTCAAAACGGATTCGAGTTCGCGACTTTGTACGACCCCCGATTTCCGCCAGCAAATATTGCCTTTTTGAAACAAAATAAGGGTAGGAACACCCTGAATTTGGTATGCCTGGGCTGCTGCAGGGTTTTTGTCGACATCCACTTTCAGTATGACAGCCTTGTCTCCCATCCTGGATTTCAGGTCCTCGAGAATTGGCTTCATGGCCTTGCAGGGCCCGCACCATTCCGCTGAAAAGTCCACCAGCACTGGTTTTTCTGACTGAATCAGTTCTTTAAACGACGCCATCGGTTTCGGTTTTTTCGGTTGAAGTGAATTTCCCAATGGCACAACTCACATAGGATTTTGCAAAAGCTGTGGTTTTGGCCAGCCCTTCAAGTTGACCTACTTCGGGATACCCGAGCTGGGCAAGCTTATTTTTGAGCTTTTCCATGGGTAATTCAGGATTATGGCGGATCAGAATCTTTCCCTCAGCTGCCGAGGCTTCAGAAGATAAAACTTCCGGAAATTTGGCAATAGCTTTTTGGATGGTGTTTTCACATCCTCCGCATTTGAGGTTTTCTACAAATATTTCTGTTGTTATGCTCATGGTTGTTTTGAGTTTGATTGGATTTCTGTGAATTCAATTTCCTCCTCTTTGTTGCGATTGGTGGTTGGACGTGTTTGGCAACCACTTAGTCCGCAACCTGAATTGGTTACTACCTGGATCATCAATATTCCTGCCAGGATGCCTAAAAGTGGTTCGTTGGTTCGCCAGGCTTCAAAAGCAACCCAAATGGACAATCCAAACCGGACAATTCGTCCGAGTGAGAGGTTGTTATTAATCCAATTGATTACAAGCTGCATTATGTTTTTTGATTTCGCTTTAGAAATTGTTCTGCGTCAGGAGGTTACTTGCCCGGAATCGGCTCCTTCTGCAGAATTTGCTTTTTCTTCATTTGATGGCTTGTTTTTAAGGGAAGTAAATGCCAGACCCATCATTACAGCACCATACATCGTAGAAGACCATGGGTTGGAGGTTATAGGACAGGTTCCGGAAGAACAACCAACAAAATAGTACCAGAAATAACCTGCCAGGCCCCCAAAAAAGAGGCCTGCCAGGGTTATCCATTTATCTTTGAAAAAACGCATTTATATTGAGATTAGAGCATTGTTGTTGGGCAGACATACTCTGTGAGCGGGAAGCCACCCGTTGCTTTCATGGCAGAGAATCCTCCGTCTACCTGGACCAGGTTTCGGAAACCTTTTCTTCTTAGCAAAGAAATGAAGATCATTGACCGGTATCCTCCGGCACAATGGACATACCAGGTATTGTCTTGATCTGGAATGTTCTGGCTTTCATTGATGTAATCCAAAGGCGCAGAGGTAGCTCCTACCACATGTTCCGAATCAAATTCACTTTTTTTACGGACGTCCAGGATGTTCAGGTCTGGGTTTTGTTTTTTCAGCTGTGAAAGTTCTTCTGAAGAAACAGAGGCAATGGTATCGGTAGGCTTTTTCGCATAAGTCCAGGCATCGAAACCTCCTTCCAGATAACCGATCGGATGATCATACCCAACTCTGGATAACCGGATCAACACATCCTGCTCTTTTCCCGGTTCGCAAATGAAAAGTATCTTTTGTTTGATATCAGGCAGCACAGTGCCTACCCATGGAGCAAAAGAGCCATCCAGTCCAATCTGAATGGACCCTGGAATAAATCCGGAAGCAAACTCTTTTGAGGATCGGGTATCGAGGATTAAAACGTCCTTTTCTTTGGCCATTTTTTCAAAGGCATCGGCATTCCAGGCTTTGGTGCCATGCTCTAAAATGCTTGTTAAAGAATGGTAGCCCCCGATATTCATTTTTACATTTTCAGGAAAGTATCCGGGAGGAGGCATCAGGCCACTCAATAGTTCTTTGATGAATTGTTCTTTTCCCAACCCAGGCCTTAGTGCTGCGTTGTTGGCTTTCTGGTTTCCAAGGGTATCTGAAGTTTCTTTGGACATATTCTTGCCGCAGGCAGATCCGGCTCCATGACCAGGGTAAACCACGAGATCGTCAGGTAATGGCAGAATTTTGTTTCTGAGGGAATCATAGAGATGGCTGGCCAGTTTTTCCGGGGTCATTTCGGAAATGACATGTTGCGCCAGATCAGGCCGGCCAACATCCCCGATAAACAGGGTATCGCCGGTGAACAAAGCAGTAGGTTGGCCTTGTTCATCTTCCAGAAGGAAGCAACTGCTTTCCATCGTATGTCCGGGGGTGTGGATCAATTGAATTCTGGTGTCTCCCAAAGGAAAAACCTCTCCATCAAAACCGATGTGGGCAGGGAAACCTGTTTTCATTTGCGTTGGTCCGAAAACAATGGTTGCACCGGTTTCCCTTGCCAGGTCCATATGTCCGGACACAAAATCAGCATGGAAATGGGTTTCAAAAATGTATCGGATTTTTGTGCCTCTTTTCTTTGCCAGATCCAGATATGGTTGGTACTCCCTCAGGGGATCGATGATGGCTGCTTCCCCATGACTTTCCAGATAATATGCACCCTGCGCCAGGCATTGGGTATAAATTTGTTCTACAAGCATCGTATTAAGGTTTTTAATTCAATACAAAGGTGAGACAAGGAATGCAGTAAGCCAGTTACATTGGTTACATACAAAAATGATCCTCAACAGGTTTTTGGGCAGACCCAATCAGAAAATGATTTGCATATGGTAATCGGTCTGATTGGGTTGGACTAAGGAACAAACGGAAAAAAATGTAGCTCAAGCTGACTCAGGGTCACAAGCGGGACGATTTTTTTTACATTCTGCACCCGGGGAGAAAGTGTGTCAGCATCTGGCTTGGGAATTGTCAAAAAAAATCCCTGATCCGGTTGGGTTCAGGGATTGGCTGGGTAGATTAATTTGAAAGGATAATCTCAGCTTTAGGCGTCTTTGC